>NZ_BAAGSP010000005.1:0-161684 GCF_054782375.1 Yaniella soli | reverse complement strand
TGGAATAGTGGTCTCAACACTCACTATTTTCCCACGTCAAAGACGCACCTCCACGTTAAAACGCCGTAACCACACCCAACTCATCGGTGGATCAAGGCTTAAAGCTGGATGCTTAAACATGATGCCTCACCGGCCAACGGTGGGGCATCATGTACGTGTCGGCTTCTCAGTTTGGCAACTGTGAAGTCTCGAGACGTAGACTGTCAAGAGTGCGCGGCACACAACCCCGCCATAATACGTAGACTTCGGGAGTACAAGACACGTGGCATCATTTATTGAACGGATTTTGCGAACCGGTGAGAAACGCAGTCTCAAACGATTGCGGCAATACGCAGACGCCGTCAACTTGGTCGAAGAAGACTTCAAAGCGCTAACTGATGCCGAGTTACGTGCCGAGACAGATAGCTTTAAAACGCAAATTGCCGATGGCGTGAAGCTCGATGCACTCTTACCTGAAGCGTTCGGTGCTGTGCGAGAAGCTGCCGCTCGTACAGTTGGCCTGCGGCACTTCGACGTGCAGCTTATGGGTGGCGCCGCCTTACATGAAGGCATGATCGCTGAAATGAAGACGGGTGAAGGTAAGACCCTGGTCGCGACGGCCCCAGCATATTTGAACGCGTTGAGCGGCGAATCCGTACATATTGTCACAGTGAATGATTATCTTGCGGAATACCAATCTGAACTCATGGGGCGTATTTTCCGGTTCTTGGGAATGAACACCGGCGTGATTTCCTCCGGGCTACCACCATCCCAGCGCAAAGCGCAGTACGATGCCGACATCACCTACGGCACGAACAACGAATTCGGCTTCGACTACCTTCGTGACAACATGGTGATGTCGAAAGACGATATGGTCCAACGTGGACACGGCTTTGCCATCGTCGATGAAATCGACTCTATTCTGATCGATGAAGCACGTACGCCGCTCATTATCTCGGGCCCAGCACAGGGTGATGTCTCCGGCTGGTACTCCCAATTTGCGAGTCTTGCACCTCGATTGAAAATCGATATTGACTACGAGATCGATGAGAAAAAGCGGACTGTGTCTGTATTAGAACACGGTATCGATAAGGTCGAAGACTGGCTTGGCATCGAGAATCTGTATGAGTCTGCTAATACCCCACTTATTGGCCACCTCAATAATGCTATCCGTGCAAAGGAATTATTTTTGCGCGGTCGTGAGTACGAAATCATTGACGGCGAAGTACGTATTATCGATGAGCATACCGGGCGTATGTTGCCAGGGCGTCGGCTATCTGATGGTTTGCATCAAGCCATTGAAGCCAAGGAAAAAGTAAAAGTTAATGCGGAAAACCAAACGCTTGCCTCGGTGACTTTGCAGAACTATTTCCGCAAGTACAACAAACTTTCGGGCATGACCGGTACAGCAGAGACTGAAGCGGCTGAGTTTATGTCCACGTATGAGCTTGGCGTGGTGCCAATCCCAACACACCGGGAGGTACAGCGTCATGATCAGCAGGATCTCGTATATAAGCATGAGAAAGCTAAATTCGCTGCGGTTGTAGAAGATGTCGTGGAACGCCACAAAGCAGGCCAACCTGTTTTGATTGGTACGACATCGGTAGAAAAATCTGAATACGTCTCCAAGCTACTGGCCAAGGAAGGCGTCAAACACGAAGTGTTGAACGCAAAGAATTATGCTCGTGAAGCAGCCATCATTGCTGAAGCTGGGCGTCTTGGGTCTGTGACAGTTGCTACCAACATGGCTGGTCGCGGTACCGACATTATTCTTGGCGGTAACGCAGAGTTTGCTGCCGTAGCCGAAATGAATCGTCGCGGCTTGGATCCTGAAGAGCACGCCGAAGAGTATGAAAACGTTTGGACTGAAGTCTTCGCCCAAGCTCAAGAAGATACGAAACAAGAACGCGAAGCAGTTAAAGAAAGCGGCGGCTTGTATGTCCTCGGCACTGAGCGTCACGAGTCGCGTCGTATCGATAACCAGCTTCGTGGTCGTTCTGGCCGTCAGGGCGATCCTGGCGAATCTCGCTTTTACCTGTCCATGACAGATGACCTTTTGCGGTTATTCAACGCAGGGATGGCCCAACGCGTTATGGGCATGAGCAACTATCCAGACGATATGCCGCTGGAAGCGAAGATGGTTTCGAAGGCGATTGAACGCGCCCAGGGGACCGTGGAAGAGCGCAACACGCAGCAGCGCAAAGACGTGCTCAAATATGACCAGGTCATGAACTCCCAGCGTGAAGCAATCTATGCCGACCGTCGCCAGATCCTAGAAGGCGAAGATCTGCAGACGCAGATCGAAGAGTTCATTGAGGGTTCGATCTCCGACATCGTCGATGATGCATTCCAGGTCGGCAACGACGA
Organism: Yaniella soli; assembly: GCF_054782375.1. Classification (NCBI taxonomy): domain Bacteria; kingdom Bacillati; phylum Actinomycetota; class Actinomycetes; order Micrococcales; family Micrococcaceae; genus Yaniella; species Yaniella soli. The sequence continues at coordinate 159,338 of NZ_BAAGSP010000005.1, read as the reverse complement.
GGAAGTTGACGGGGACCAGCTATGGCACAACTTGAAAGGGCTCTACCCGGTCTCGCTCACACAAGAAGATATTGAACAAGAACTGGGCTCACTCTCCTCGGTGAAACCGGCTGATCTGAAACGAGAGCTCATCTCTGATGCCAAAGTCCTTTACGGGCTCCGCGAAGAGGAGCTCGGTGAAGACTTGCTTCGGAACGTCGAACGTCGAGTGTTGCTGGAATCATTGGGCCAGAAATGGCAGGAACACCTCTACGAGATGGACTACTTGCGTGAAGGCGTTGGACTGCGAGCTATGGCTCAGCGGGACCCACTGGTGGAATACCAGCGTGAAGGCCACACGATGTTCCAGTCGATGATGCAGGCCGTTAGAGAAGACACCGTGTACAAAATGTTTCACGCCAAGGTTCGTAAACCGGAGCTTAAGGTCGGCTCGAACATGCCCGGGGTTGCCGCTGATTTCTCACAGATCGCGAACTTCGGAAATCAGAAACAACAACCGCTGCAGTATTCTGGGCCGTCCGCATCTTCTCCGGGGGCTACCACTACCCAGACTCGTGCCGCTGATGGACAAAAGGTGACTCAACCGCAGAAGTCTCGTGCCGAACGTAAGGCAGACGACCGTGAAGCACGCAAGGCAGCGAAGAAGGCTCGGAAGAACTCCTAGCCAATTTCGAATGCCGTTACCCGCCAGCGTTCGCGATGTAGTTCCAAACGCATCGCGATCGCCCGGGCGCGCTGACCGACCTTTATGGTCATGGAAGTCTCCCACGCGCCGTTTTGACACACGGCGGCGCGAACAGCGATAGGAGTAATCGAGGGAACCTTCGTGGAGTCCTCGCCGCCGCGCTGGGCCATGAGATATTTCCCATTGGCTGTGTGCTCAACCCGTGGTCGCAGTTTATGAAACAGGTCCAGTTCCATCCACGAACTCAGCTGCATAAACGGCCGTAGCCCCAGCTCCGCTTCGACAAACGCTGATCCGATGGTTTGGGTCATGTTCTTCATGGACTCAATTTGCAGCAAATGCCGATTATCGATGGATTTTGGGGCGCGCTTCTGTTGCAAGTCGACGACATTGGAGCGAACAAGACCACCGCGGAGACTTTCGGCGGGTGCATATTCTTCGAGGGGCTGCGCGACTGAAAGCGAGACATTGGCAGCATGGCGGACATCGGTTGTGAGGGTCCCCGGAACAGTATCGATGCTGAGCTTCTCGTCAGCGACCGGCGCGAGGTTCGGTGCCCTTTTGAGGGGCACATCGTTTTCTGAGAGATTCTCGAGATGTAATGGTTCGTGGAGTGCGGTAGACATGGTTTCCCTTTCTTACGGTGTGCATGAGATGAGCAGATTAGTGGGTGAACGGCGGTGCGTTCAGCACCGTTCCTGGTGTGATGGAGTGGGGATCATCGCCGAGTACATCGTGGTTATGCTGCCACCACTGACGCCAGCGTTGATCAATTTGTGTCAGCGTGGCTTCAGCACCAAGCTCCTGATGGGCGATGTCCCATAAACTGTCACCTGTTTTGATGACGAGAGAGGAGTCTGCGTCGTGTCGGTCGGGGTTTGGAGCAGCAATATATGGCGACGGCAATGGTTTTTGGGGCACGAAGACCTCCGGCATGCCCCGATTGGGTGAAACCTCCTTCGACTTGTCAGTAGCTGGGACGGGGGTGACCGGCATCGTGGTCGTCTGCCGAGGTTTAGGTTGGACTGCACCACCGGTCTGTTCTTTATCGGGAGGGGAAGCCGTCTGACCCTCAGGATGGATCTCACTGGACAGACGCTCTGTTGGCACCGTGGTGGTGACAGTGGGTGAGTGCTGATCACGAGGCGAGTCGGATTGCTCAGATGTAGCAATCGGCGCTTCCACGGAGCTTGTTGGATTTGATTCCGCTCCAGCCTGCTGCTGTGAAGCTTGCGTCTGTGGCGTCTGCTCCGCTACGTCAGGCATAAACGGATTATCAGTCGGCGTGGAGGCAACTTCGGTCGACGGTGGCGGCGATTCCTCCGCAGCGAATGCTTGTGAACCGAATGCAAGCTGTATGCCAAATACCGAAATGATGATGCGCTGCAGGAATTTTGGGGTCAAGAGCCCTGACCAATAGGCCATCACCTTGTTCCTGGTCTTCAGCGCTACGGCAAAGCCCAATCCTGCGATGAGGAAGATAAACCACAAGATGCTCAGACCGGTTCCAACGAAACCGCAAAGCAAGGCGATCCAATATTCCAAGGTTTGCATGGATGACGCTGCAGGGGTGTTTTCCCATGTGTGACCGATCCACCACAGCAGCGGTCCCGCAAGCAATCCTAGAACTGTAAGCAGAATATCCTCGGTAGCCAGCCGTTGTGAACTACCGTCAGAGTTGTGCCGTTGCATGATTCTCCTGAAGCCAAGTGCAAATGATTTTGTTCAATGACTGTAGTTTTACAGAGAGGAGTTTTAGATGTCAATGCTTCATGTAGAACTCATTTGATCATGTTTGGTTCATTTGAATTATTTACGACCATGAAATATGCCGACTCATGTGCGGCATGGGTTTGATTTTCAATGCTTAGCGGCTCATGCAGTGAGTTTTGCTGCGACAGGACTTAGGGTAAATTCATGCGTTGGAATGATTTATTCGCTGATTTAGAGTCCCAGCTGGAATTTGGGCAGTGGCAAGCCGTTGAACAAGACGCAGCGGAGCTGACTCGTGGCATATGGGCAGATTTGACGCTGATGGATCGTGTGCGCGCGGCGCTGAGGCAACGGATGCGTTTTGTATTACAAGATGGGCGCACACAGGATCTGCAATTGCAGACCGTTGGGCCCGTCTGGGTTGGTGGCGTTGATGACATGAGCGCGGTGGTGATTACGCGAAACGCCATTGCAGGCATCGACGCGAATCTCAAAGGCGCTATCGTGCCCGATCGGCCGTTACGGGCTGGTCCAAGTATGGCCGCGATCTATCGCATTTTGGCACGCAGGCGAGAAGCGATCCAAATCGTGGGGCGTAACGGAACGACCATTGCCGAAGGCACGATTGACCGCGTCGGAAAAGATCACGTTGATGTGGCATTACATGCCAGGGACGAGTTCCGTCGTGCTGCAGTGCTGCAAGGGGTTCGTGTCATCCCATTTGAAGCCATCATGATGGTGCGAGCTTCACCGATGGGCCTGGACGATATCTAGACTCTGGGCACGCACCTACTGGTGCTGGTTGGTCTGCTGGTGTTCCGAATCCACGACGCGCTGTCGTTGTTCTTGGTGGAGCTGATCGATAAAGTCCTCGAATTTTTGTGAATCGACGCGCCACTGTCCACGCCCACCAATCTGAAAGGCCTCTAGTTCACCTTTCAATACCATGGTGCGAACCGCCGCGGTTGAGATTTGGAGTTCTTCTGCAACATCCGTCAAAGTCAGAAAGCGAGGCACTGCAGCTCCTAAAAATACGATAGTTTAATGCTCGTTGTTAACTTTAGAGTACTGCAGGGCCAAATTGTTCACAAGTGCGACTATGTGCATAACCTTGATAAATAGGCGGTTTTTGCCGAAATTCTTTCTGAAGCGGGGAATCAGGACTTTCGTTCTTTGGTCTGATCGGACACAGTAGATGTTTGGAAGACTCACACCTGAGGAAAATACATGATCGAAAAACCAGCAGAAGCGTCCCGTATTCGACCGCCTGGCTGGCGGGATCCACGACTGATCGTTGGGGTCATTCTTGTCGTGCTCTCTGTCGCAGGGGTCGTAGCACTCATTCAGGCAGCGGACTCTCGCCAGGGGTATTGGGCGGCATCAGTTGATGTTGTGCCCGGCGCCCAAGCTAACGCTGAAGATTTTCATATTGTCCAGGCAAGTATGTCAGAATCTTCGGATCAGTACTGGTTAGCAGACGAGGAACTGCCGCCACAATTTCTCGTCTCTTCCACCATTCGACAGGGTGAACTCCTCCCCAAATTCGATGTGGCCGAGTCTGATCCCGACGGGCGTCAACAGGTTGGTGTGCGAGTATCGCAGGATATGCCCGCGTCCGTAGACGTTGGGTCACGGGCCGACGTATGGGTAGCTCTTGCGAGTACTGATGGGCGGGGTTTTGAAGAACCGACCAAGATGATAAACAACGCCGAGGTGGTGGGCATGGATGACAATACATCGGCTTTTGCCGCGGCAGATACGACCACAGTGCATCTGATGCTGTCTGACGAGGCGCTTCCGTCGGTATTGGACGCCCAAGCCAATGGGGCGCAGATCTCTCTAGTGCCTACGACCGTCGAAAACTAATACGTGATGAAAATACTGAGCGTTGCAACAACCATCAACCCACGTTTTGACCACGTCACCCCGATTGAATCAACTCGTTCAGACGTGACCATCACTCATCGGTGCCATGTGATCGCCGAGCTGATAGCAGTCGCTCGCTCTGGATTAGTCGATATGGTGCTTGTGGCAAATGACCTGGAACTGGTGAACCTAGAAGCACTCCAACAACTCGCAGGTGCAGACGGATACGGCCCCAGGGTCGCCGCCATAAGTGACGTCACGGAGGACCGACAACGCCTGACCGAACTGGGCATACCGGTGGCCTCACCGCATCTCTCAGGGCACGAGTTTGTGCAATGGCTACAAGAGGTACACAGTCAGGAGACCGTGCATGCTCAAGCATCGAGTGAATTGACTGCAGACGAACTGCAGTTTCTAGAGCAGATGGATCCGGAACATAAGCCGCCAGCCACTACAGAGGCCGTTGACAAGCTCGCGTCGACATCGCGTCCTGGACGACGTGCTGCGCCATATGATCCGACCACCGACATACCACCCGACGACGTTCAGGCGCAGGCGCTTGGCCACGAACCACCGACGTACGATAAGTTGGAAGTCGATGACGAGCCGGAAATACAGCCTGACGAAGAGCCTATTGAACGACCTCCGCTTGGTCATGTCACCGCAGTTTGGGGGCCCACCGGCTCGCCTGGAGTGACGACCGTTGCGGTGAATATGGCCGTGGAATCTGCGATCGCCGGCCACCGAACACTATTGATCGATGCAGATACCTATGGGGCAGCTGTTGCAGTGCACTTGGGGCTGTTGGACGACACCGCAGCGATTGCGCAGGTATGCCGAGCGGCAGAACATCGCGGTATTGATGCAGCCGGACTCGCGGGGTTCGCCCAGAAGGTCCGAGTACACGGGACACAGCTTGACGTGATCACCGGGCTGACCCGTGCTGAACGTTGGCCTCAACTTCGCTCGGCCGCGTGGTCGCAGGTACTGGACGCAGCTCGCAGTGGTTGGGACCAGATCTTTATCGATTGTGGATTTAGCCTGGAACAAGATGAAGAGCTGAGTTTTGATATCCCGGCTCCACAACGAAACGCCACTACGATCACTGCGGTCACCACCGCGAACACCGTCATCGCGGTGGGTACTGGCGATCCAGTGGGTTTCGTGCGTTATATGAAAGGGCTGGAACGGCTGAGTGAAATCACCCAGTCCAGCATTGTGCCGGTGGTAAATAAGGTCGCCTCAATGACCTCCGGGGTGAGCCCAAAACACCAATTGTCGGGTGTCTGGGAACGCTTCGGCCCGTCTTTGGAACTTCGACATTTTTTGTCCTGGGCACCAGATGTCACTGCAGCAGCGCTATTAGGCGGCAAAACTTTGGCCGAAACCGCGCCGAAGGCCGAGTTGCGCAAAGCTATCCAAAAAATTATGCACACTTGTGTGCCGGCACCCGTATCGACCGCAGCGAGTTCGACGTCCGAAACGGCCGATAGTGCCGGAACCAAACTGGGCTTACGCGGAGTTCTTGGAAATGTGAAACATCGGATGGTCAAGCGACACCGAGAACAGATTCGTCAGTAGATTTTTGACGACCAACCCTATGGCTTGATCGGAGCAGAAGCTAGGGTGTGTGGTGGCGGCAATGGAGCCGCCCCTCTGCAATGTTTCGCAACAGAAAGATACATGATGCCCGCTAAAGATCCATTGTGGACAGCGCCGTCCGCAGGTAGTCAACTCGAAGCAACTGACGAGCTGATACAGGCCTACTTCCGTCATATCGCTCCGGCTGACCAACAAGTCCTCGGCGAGGAAGGACGCGCGGCCATGGTGCAATCGCATCTAGAGCTGGCCGTCGAAGCCGCAGGAGAACCCGAGATTGGTGTCGTACGTTCCACACGGCATGCCGTCATTCAAGTAGTGCATCCAGATATCCAGTTCCTGGTGGACTCGGTTTCGGCAGAGCTGAATAAGCTCGATGTGCCAATTTCAGTGATCGTCCACCCGATTGTGGTCGCCCAGCACTCGGAAAATGACGACAAGCTCACCGCCATCTTCGAACTGCCGGCTCACCGACCCAGAATCTCTGGAGATCCGGCCATGCCGCTGGAACAAATCCCAGCGGCGCCCGATGGTTACCGAGCTGAATTGCAGTCATGGATCTCCATTCAGACGGGCGTGCCGCTGGATGATGAACAAATTGCTGAACTCGAAAGCGCCGTGTCTGGCGCATTGGCCGATGCTCGCGCGGCCGATAATGATTTCGAGCTACTCAAAGAAGCGGCAACCCACACTGCTGATGCGTTGCGGTCCGAAAGTCCTGAATCGACCCGGGGCGCCGAGCATGCAGCGCAATTACTCGAGTGGATGCGCGACGACAACTTTGTCTTTCTCGGGTACCGCGAGTATGAATTGGCGACCACGGCCGACGGTGAACAGTTCTTAGACGCAAATCGTGACACCGGACTTGGAGTCATGCGAGACCGGTCCTCAACGGCCAGAGCACTGACCGCATTAGGGCAGCAGCAAATCGATAGCCCGTCGCCGCTGATCATCACGAAAACGAATTCTCGGTCGCGTGTGTACCGCAATGCGTACATGGATTTCATTGCTGCCAAGAAATACGATGACCGTGGCACCGTAGTGGGGGAGCGTCGTTTCATTGGGCTGTGGCGCCCCACGCTAGAATCCATGCCAATCGACCAGGTGCCCTATGCGCGCGAATTAGCTCAACAGGTCCGAGCCGATTCCGGTTTCGCCCCAGATTCTCACTCAGCTGCAGCATTAGACTACGAACTCGAACGCTACCCACGCGATGAGATGCTACAGATGGAGCCCAAGGAAATCCTGGACACGATGCTGGGGATTTTATCATTGGGGCAACGCCGTAAAACACGGCTCTTTTTGCGGCCGGATATATACGGTCGCTTCATGACCGCGATGGTATACATTCCGCGTGATCGGTATAACACCTCTGTTCGCTTGCGTATTCAAGATGTGTTGGTGCGTCACCTCAGCGCCGAATCACTGGACTACCATGTGTACCTTGATGAGTCGGTCTTAGCTCGCATGTTCTACCGCATACAGTTGCCACAGGACTGGCAGGGGTACGACTCGTTAGATCATCAAGATATTGAAGAAGACCTTGTGATGGCGGTGCGCTCGTGGAAAGAGGGCGTGGATATTCAATCGGTCACGGTGTTTGGAGAAAACTCCGGGATTGAAGCAGCCCAGGTCTGGGACGAAGCGTTTCCGCCAAACTACCGAGTGCGCTTCGAAGTTGATGATGCGATGGAGGATATTTCTCGCTTCACCGCGCTGGATGGCAACTGCCCGGCAATCTATCTTGTCCCCAGTGAAACCGGTGCGCGCCTCAAAATCTATTCAGCCCAAGCCATCACATTGACCACCCTGATGCCCATTCTCGGCGAGCTCGGGCTGGACGTCACCGACGAATACCCATTCCGTATAACACCGCGCAATCGGGACAGCTATTATCTCTACGACGTAGGACTCCTTGCACGAGACGATGTCAACCTCTCCAGTGTTGGACAGCTGCTGGAAGACACCGTTGCCGCAGCCATCGTTGGAGACATTGAAGCCGACTCCTTCAATAAGCTCGTTTTGCATCAGGGAATCGCGCCAAACTTAGTCTCAGTGCTGCGCTCCTACGGCCATTACCTACGGCAGCTCCAAGTGCCAAACTCGCTGCAGTTCATGGCCGAGATATTGTTAGCGAACCCCGCGGTGACAGCCGGCCTGATCGAATACTTCGAGACCCGCTTCGATCCGAACCTTCCCGCCGCAGGAGAGGAACCGAATGGTGTCGCCTCGCAGGCCCGCAAGGATGCACAAGAAACCATCGTTGAGAGTCTGCTGGAACGGATAGACCAGGTCGCAACCCTGGATGCGGACCGACTACTGCGCCAATACCTGACCGTGATTCAAGCCACCGATCGCACCAACGTGTATACGGGTCACGGCTGGCAGAGTTTCAAACTATCACCGCAGCAAATACCGTTTGCGCCACTGCCCAAACCCCTTCATGAGATTTGGGTCCACTCACCAGAAATTTCAGGTGTGCACTTCCGCTTTGGCGCGATAGCACGCGGTGGGCTGCGTTGGTCCGATCGTCGTGAAGATTTCCGCACCGAAGTGCTCTCTCTAGTCCAAACCCAGCAAACCAAGAATGCAGTCATTGTTCCACAGGGCGCAAAAGGTGGCTTCTTCGCCCACAAGCTGCCGGACCCGGCGGTCGATCGCAACGCGTGGATGGAAGCGGGCAGGGAGGCCTACCGGACCTTCATGCGAGGTCTGCTCGACCTCACCGATAACCAAAAAATGATCGATGGTGAGCAGCACATCATCACCCGCGATCACATTATTCGCCATGATGACACGGACTCGTACCTGGTGGTTGCCGCAGATAAGGGGACCGCAGGATTCTCTGACACAGCCAACGAGATTGCAGCTGAATATGATCATTGGTTGGGGGATGCATATGCCTCCGGTGGGTCCGTCGGTTACGACCACAAGGAAATGGGTATCACTGCCCGGGGTGCGTGGGAATCCGTCAAGTCGCACTTTGGCACACTCGGCAAAGACGTTTCAGCTGAACCGTTTACGGTTGTGGGCATCGGTGACATGTCCGGTGACGTCTTCGGTAACGGCATGCGCCGCTCACGTCATACCAAACTGCTCGCAGCATTCAACCACCTGCATATTTTCATTGATCCGGATCCCGATCCGGAAAGTTCCTTTGAAGAACGTGAACGTCTCTACTTCACGCCGCGGTCTACGTGGCAAGACTATGATGCTGACCTGATCTCAGCAGGCGGTGGAGTCTTTAAACGCTCTGCGCGCTCCGTGGAGATCACCGAGCAAATGCGCACAGCGTTCAATATCGAAGCCGACGTGACTCAGATGACGCCCAATGAGCTCATCAAGGCAGTGCTGCTAGCCCCCGTAGACCTGCTTTACAACGGCGGGATCGGAACGTATATCAAGTCATCTGAAGAAACTCACGACGAGGTGGGGGATCGGGCGAACGACCCGATTCGCGTGGATGGCGATCAACTGCGGGCAAAAGTTGTCGGTGAAGGCGGAAACCTTGGCGCCACCCAGTCCGGTCGTATAGAGGCAGCTCGCAATGGCGTGCTCCTCAATATGGATGCAATCGACAACTCTGGTGGCGTGGATGCCTCAGATAATGAAGTCAACATCAAAATCCTGATTGACACCATGCTGGCCGAAGGCGTCATCGAACCAGAAGAACGTACCGACTTGTTACTGTCCATGACGGACGAGGTTGCAGAACTCGTCCTATCGACGAACGTGGCCCAAAACGCGTTGTTGCGACTCGAAGAGGGCCTCGAAGACGACTGGACGCCTACCCTGATCCGACATACGGCCTGGTTAGAAGAACATGCTGGATTGGACAGAGCACAAGAATCCATCCCAACCGAAGAGGAGATTCGAGAGCGCACTCGACACGGTGAAGGGTTCGTCACCCCAGAACTGGCCGTCTTAGCGTCCTACACCAAGATTCAACTCATGCACGACATCTTGGCCTCACCATTGGTTGAGGATGAGTGGTTCGACAAGTGGCTCTACGCATACTTTCCGAAAACGTTGCAACAACGCGCGGGCAGTACGGTACTGCGCCACCCGTTGGCCAACGAAATCACCGCGATGCTCATCGCGAATCATGTGGTTGATACCGGGGGTATTACGTCCGTATTTAGGGCACAAGAAGAGACCGGTGCCGATGTTCACACCGTCGTGGAATCATTTTTGACTGCACAAGAGGTCTACGGTCTCAACGAATACCGTCGCGAACTTGATACGTTACCGCGGTCAATGGATGCCGAGATTCGCTGGCAATCAGGCTATGGACTGCGTCGCTTAACCGATCGGCTCACTCGCTGGATTATTCACCACCAGCGCGCAGACCTGAGCATGGACCAGCGTATCAGCGCCTATCAAGACCAAGTCCGATCACTGCTTCCACAAATTACCGAACTGTTTATCGGTGACACGCAGAAGCGATACGAAACGGATCGTGACCATCTGATTGAGGCGGGGTTCCCACAACAATTGGCGGCCCGAACAGCGCGCATCTTCGAGGCATATTCGCTGCTGGACATTGTAGAGCTATCGTCACGCATCGACGTAGACCCACAACGAGTGGTCGGTGTATTCTTTGCGCTGCATAATGAGTTTGGGGTGAGCAACCTGTTGCATCTCATCACCGGACTCCCACGCCGCACACGCTGGGAATCGCTGTCACGAGTCTCCATGCGCGAGGACCTGTACTCGTGGTTGACAGAACTCACCGGAGAAGTAGTACTAACCGAAGGTACCGAACAACTCGATGCTGTCGAAGCAATCGATCACTGGGAATCGGACCATCTGCGCCGTGTGGCGCGCGTGAGAAGTTTCCTCGAAGAGCTGTCCGAACAGCTGAACGAACAAGACACCGACAACGGTTATACCGATTTGTCGATGCTGACCGTTGTACTTCGACGGCTGCGTACGCTGATCTTGTAAACACGACATAGCTTCGTAAAACCCGGGGGACGAGACTACGCTACTATCATGCGCACCTCGTCTCCCGGGTCTTCTCATTCCCAAGCACATCTCCAACGACTCGAGCTCATTTCCAGCGAATGGCAAATCGCCGCTGATCTGTCGTTCTGTGACCTCGTGCTCTGGTACGCGGAAGACGATACCTTTCTGGCGCACGATCAGGCTCGCCCGGTCACGGCGCAAACCACATTGCCGCAGGACCTCACGGGTACCCGACCACCAGAAAATCTGCAGCCCTTGCTCGCTCACGTCGTTGCGAACCAACAACCGGTCGGTGCGGGTGAGGACTACCCCGTGGGACCACCTGGGGTTTCAGCCTGGCCCGTCGTGTGGAAAAACGACACCATTGCCGTGATCACTGTGCACCAGAACCTCGTCTCCCAGCGGCACGCGTCACGGTTAGAAGAGGTCTACCGGCAATCGGCCTATGACCTGTTCGTGATGATCGCCAACGGTATATGGCCTGCTGAAAATTCGAAGGCATCATCGACGAGTCACGGAAATCCCCGGGTCGGTGACGGACTTGTGCGCATTGATGCACATGGTCTCGTCTCCTATGCTTCCCCTAACGCCACCTCCGCCTTCAGAAAGCTCGGAGTGCGGGAGGCCGTGGATGGGCGCCAACTTTCTCGAATGGTGACCAATCAGCTGGATCAGGGCATACCCATTGATGAATCCATGCCCACGGTACTTTTTGGCAGATACTCGGCTCGTGTCGATATCGAGACACGAAAAGTCGTCTTATCTGCACGTTCGATTCCACTCATCGATGGCAGTGGGGAACATTTCGCTGCGCTGGTGCTGCTGCGCGACATTACAGAAATTCGTCGACGTGATGAGCAGCTGATCAGTAAAGATGCCACGATCCGCGAGATCCATCACCGTGTTAAAAATAATCTACAAACTGTTGGTTCGTTGTTACGGATGCAATCACGACGCATGACCTCCGATGGTGCCCGCCAAGCGTTATTACAGGCGATGTCTCGGGTTGATGCCATCGCGTTGGTCCATGAAACGCTATCTCAAACGATGGATGCCACGGTGGATATGGACGACCTGCTCAACCGACAGTTCAGGATGGCAGTCGATATTGCCGCCGAAGGTCGAGCGGTGACCACCACGATTGACGGCAGCTTCGGAGCCCTCCCGGGACACTTGGCCACACCGCTTGCGCTGGTCGTCAATGAGTTGGCAACGAATGCGGTCGAGCATGGGACCAGTGCTACTGGCGGCAACGTGGACTTGAGCGTTAAAAGACTGCAACGGCCTGGCCACTCCCATCCTTATGTGCAAGTGGAAGTGGTAGACGAAGGAGTCGTTGATGCGCCCGATGCAATCACTACCATCGGGAGTGGTCTCGGCACTCAAATCATTCGAACCCTGGTGGAGTCTGATTTACGAGGCACAATCAGGTGGCACCGACAGAGATTTGATCAGCACGGAGCCGTTGGAACACGGGCTGTGGTGCTCATTCCGCTAGACCATTAAACGAAATCCACGTCCCTCGTCCACGAAATGAAAATGGTGTTGCACACATGTGCAACACCATTTTTCGAGGGCTAATGTAGCATTACGATGCGCGACGCGCCCGAGCCTTACGACGTTTGAGCGCACGACGTTCATCTTCGCTCATGCCGCCCCATACACCGGAATCTTGTCCGCTATCAATGGCCCACTGCAGACAGACCTCCTGCACAGGGCATGTTCGGCAAATTGCTTTCGCTTCTTCGATCTGCAGTAGTGCAGGTCCGGTATTACCAACCGGGAAGAAGAGTTCTGGATCCTTGTCCAGGCAGGCTGCGCGGCTGCGCCAATCCATGTGATCGCTCCCTAAGAAAACGCTTATCAGCGTAAATAAAAAACTTGGTTACTCACCAGTAGTTCCAAACGTTCGGCATATCGCAACGACGTGAGGTGTCTCCGAATGACAAAGTAACTACTGATCCTTGTTAATGTGTTATGTACCAGCTTTTCATGGAGTGTGCACCTGTTCAAGAGGTTTTTAAGGAAAATTTGCAAAAACAGCGAGTCGTTAATCACACTCCAGAGCATTCGTCCAACCAAGTGACGCAGCCGTCACAATTCCAAGGCTGCTATGAAGCTACGCTGGAATAGTACATCGATCGTTGGACATTCTCTATTCATCACGGAGTTACTTCATGCCCCAGACATCGCAGAGCGCCAGACCATCACCGGTAGTGTTCCTTGTGGCTGCCGTCGTGGCCGGCCAAGCCATTGCACTTATTGTGAATGCTATCTTGACGTTCATCGACCCGAACTCCCAGGAGTTACCGGGTGTAGCAATATTCTTTCTGGGGTTTCTGTACGTGCTGGGTGCAATATGGCTCTTTGCCGCCGCCCGTGGGGTCTATCAAGGCAAAGCGTGGCCTCGCGGCGCGCTGGTCGTTGCTGAGGTGCTAGCAGTGATTGTGTCGTTCACGTTTTTTCAGTTGGGCGATGTCGTGCTGGGGGCGTCTCTGTTGATCTCAGGAGGTATCGTGTTGATCGGACTGTTCACTCCGGCGCTGAACGGACATCTTGTCCAGCGCCGAAGTCGTGAACAGGACTAATTGACTGGCCCGGTATATTTCTCGCCTGGGCCCTGCCCCGGTGGGTCTGGCACGACGGACTCGTCGCGGAATGCTAGCTGAAGTGAGCGCAGGCCATCCCGTAGTGGCGCTGCGTGGGCGGAGCCCATATCCGGTGCACCAGCGACGATCAAGCCGGCGAGAGCAGTGATGATCTTGCGTGCTTCGTCAAGGTCGATGTGGTCGCGGGCATTGGGCATATCGCCCAAACCGACTTTGACGGCTGCTGCAGTCATCAGGTGTACAGCAGTCGTTGAAATAACTTCAGCTGCGGGGACTTCGTGGATTTGACGAACTTGGTTCTCAACATCGTTCAATCCGAATTCATAAACGCCATCTTGTGCGTGATCATGTGGTTCAGTCATAGCTCCAAGCTTGGCATAACTCCCAGATGTAAAATGCCGTTCGACCAATTTTTCGTGCTGAGAGTAGCGCGACCAGCCTCAATGACGAATTGTGTTTAGTTTGAGATCTTGGTAGTGTTGGCAGGCGAATGATAAGTGGAGTGAACCTCCCACCCGCCGACGGACTGACTGTTTAGTTATCGGGTTGCCCAAGCGGAAACTTGCAGAAGTTTTTGTTTGAAGAACTGTGCGAATTGATTCGCAACTGTTTGAGCCTCCACTGTCTTCACAGGGAGGTATTTTTTATGCCTTGCTGTGAGTGCTAGCCATGGGAGTTGGCGAACACCAACACCAACCTACACAAGGAGATGTCTCATTAGCGAGCCAAGAGTAAACGAACGCATTCGCGTGCCCGAGGTCCGGTTAGTTGGCCCAGAGGGCGAACAGGTCGGCATCGTGCGCATCGAAGATGCGTTGCGGCTGGCTGTTGAAGCTGATTTAGATCTAGTGGAAGTAGCACCGAAAGCGAAACCACCTGTTGCAAAATTGATGGATTTCGGTAAATGGAAGTACGAGGCTGCAGTCAAAGCCCGTCAGTCACGAAAGAACCAAGCAACGACTCAGCTGAAGGAAGTTCGCTTCCGTCTGAAGATTGAAGACCACGACTACCAGACCAAGATCTCTCAGGCACAAAAATTCTTGAAGTCTGGTGACAAAGTAAAAGCTATGATCCAGTTCCGCGGTCGTGAACAGCAGCGTCCATCGCTCGGTGTGGAGCTCTTGGAACGTTTTGCCGATGATGTTGCCGAGTTTGGTGAAGTTGAATCCAAACCTCGTCAAGACGGACGAAACATGGTCATGGTCGTCGGGCCGATGCGCGGTAACCAAGCCACGAAGGGCAAGGGTGGAGCGCACAAAGAGCGTGACGGCGGTGGATCACGCCGCGATCGTCGCGCAGCTGCAGCTCGAGAGGCACGTGAAGCAGAAGCACAGCAAGCCGAGCCAAAAAACTCGATAGCTGATGCAATGCCAGAAGAACTGAAGCAGCAGGCGTCGGAATCATCCGATGGCCCGAAGCCAGGTTCAGAGCGCTAGATAGTCCAACTATCGCAAAGTTTTGTCCAAAAACTCAGAACATATTTTGGGCTAGAGAGTCTTGTGAAGAAGACTAAGACTGGTTTCAAGCGGAAGCCAGCGATCAACAAGAAGGAGAACGGCCCCCATGCCGAAAATGAAAACTCATAATGGTGCCCGCAAGCGCTTCCGCGTGACCGGGTCAGGAAAACTGATGCGCGAGCGTGCTAATCGCCGTCACTACCTGGAGCACAAGCCATCGAGCTACAAACGTCGCCTGAAGCCAGACGTCCCCCTTGCAAAAAGCGATGTCGCCCGCATCCGTCGCATGCTGGGTATTTAGTCCACAGCTATCTAGGTAGCGCAACAGAAGTCTTTCGTCCCGTCCCGGGAATATACAAAAGGAGTAGAACGCATGGCACGTGTCAAACGTTCGATTAACGGAAAAAAGAAACGCCGCACAATACTGGAGCGTGCTAAAGGTTACCGCGGTCAGCGCTCACGTCTGTACCGCAAAGCGCACGAGCAGCTGCTGCACTCGTACGTGTATAACTACCAGCACCGCCGTAAACGCAAAGGTGACTTCCGTCGCCTCTGGATCACCCGCATCAATGCTGCGGCACGTGCCAACGGCATGACGTACAACCGTTTCATCCAGGGTCTGAAACTGGCTGAAATTGAACTCGATCGCCGTATGCTTGCTGAAATTGCTGTCTCTGATGCAGAAACGTTCTCTGCACTGGTCAAGAAAGCAAAAGAAGCGTTGCCAGCCGATGTGAACGCTCCTGCCGCTAAGTAAGTCTTAGCGACTGAGAATATATGCGCACACGCCCCGTCAACTGGATGGATAACCCGAACGCCGACCGCGTGAAACGGGTGGCCCAGTTGGCGGGGCGTTCGGCCGTCCGAAACCGTCGTCAACGATTTCTGGCAGAAGGCCCGCAGTCTGCTACCGAAGCGATCCGTGCACACCTCGGATTGCTGGATCTATCGGCCCAGACAGCACAGTTTTGGCCGAAAGATCACACGGTCGCTGAGGTGTACTACACCCAACGCTTATCGTCGTCACATCCAGAGCTCGCGGGTTACATTGGCAAAATTACGGGCGATGTATTCGTCGCAGAAGCCTCCGATGAGGTCATGCATGCGATGTCTGATGCCGTAGTGCACCAGAACATCATTGTCGTTGCACATCTACCAAGGGTCGATCTGAAGCCCACACCAGACGCTCAGCTGGTTGCAAGCATGGTTCGCGTGCAAGACCCCGGCAATGCTGGAACAATCATTCGGACCGCCGATGCGGCAGGTGTCGACTACGTCATCGCCACACAGCGCAGTGTCGACGTGTACAACCCCAAGACGGTTCGTTCTAGTGCTGGATCGTTGTTCCATGTACCGGTGTATACCAATATCGATCTGCGGGAATTTGTCGCTGCCTATCAAGGCCGAGTCTTCGCAGCTGACGGCTATGGTGATCTTTCTTTGGATGAAGCGCCAGCGGCTGCGCTTATGCAAGCAACCGCCTGGTTATTTGGCAACGAGGCACAAGGTCTGGACACCGATGAACGTGACCTCGCTGACCAGCGTGTATCGGTGCCCTTGTATGGTCGGGCAGAATCCCTCAATGTGGCAACTGCTGCCACCATCTGTTTATATTCCTCAGCTATGGCGCAGCGTGGTGGTTAGTCGTTGGCCAGTTGGATTGCGAGTCCACCTGTGGGCTGATCAGCGCTGACTAATACTGCACGTCCGCGCACTGCTGGAACCGCGATGAGTTTGGGCCAGAGCATACGATGTTCCGGTGTCGAATTCGTGGGGAGATAGAAGCGATCAGGGATCATCCCAATCATCCGGCCACCGGCTAATTCTCTGCTGCCACATATATACATGGTTAACACTGCGCCGTACTGGCGCAACAGTTGGATTAACAGATCTTCTAACCCCTGGAAGTGTCCGGTCACCATCTGATGTATCCAGCTACCCCAATCGTTTATGACAACTACTGTGTCTTCTTGCTTTGCCATGTTTGTTTCTAGCCATTGCAGAAACTCTTTGAGAATATCCGGATCAGCATCAGATACGTGAAGATAGTAGTCCCAACCCTTCTCATCGCCTGGGAGCTGGCCGCCATCTAGAAAGACTTTCGTGTTGGTGGTGCCGAGCACGTATTCTTGAACAGTAGTTAGCGCTGCTTCGATACCGCTACCAGCCGTACCCACCCACGCGACAGATTTAGATAAGACTACGATATCGGTACGAGTTGAGCTCGGGCTGAGGATCACCGGATATTGCCTGCACGTTGCTGGATTATCGACCAAACCGACTACGGCAGATGAAGCCTCAATATGGTGCGTGTCCCGAAGGTCCTGATCATCGACATATTCGGGCAGGGGCGGGAGGATGATTGGGTTGGGGACTGGCATATCGGAAGCACGATCACTGAGCTCTTCGACGAGACTGGACCAGTCTGTGGTCGTTTGTAACACCTGTGAGGTTGTCTCATTGTGCTCAGTAACTGTGATGGGTTCATGTTCCAGTATGTACCGAGATGTTTGGAAAAGTCGCGGTTGGTCTGCTCCGGACTTGAAATACGCTCGCCCTGGTGTTGACGGTGAAATTCGATACGCGTCTGCGGTTCCTAGGACTTCCCACGAATCGTGTTCCGTAGCTGTTCGTAAACTCATACTAGCGCCGATATTGGCCCGAATATCGGCATTGACGGCGCCCTGGGTTCGTTGGGTGGCGATAATCAGGTGGAAACCCAAAGAGCGCCCTGTGGCCGCCAGACGGGCGAGTAAGTCTGCAGCCTCAGCGTTATCATCTACGAGCACCCGAAGCTCATCTATCGCCACAACGAGGCGAGGTAACACGAGATGCGGAAAACGGCGTCGAAAGGATTGGTAATCAGCCACCTGATGTTGCGCGAAGAGCAGCTCTCGCCTGTGCAATTCGGCAGAAATAGCATCCAACGAACGGAACGAAGTTGCGGCAACGTGATTTGTTTCAACGCCCATGGCGTGCGGTAATGAAGCCAGCACGTTGAATGACGAGCCACCCTTGAAGTCCAGCAGAACCATGGCAACTTCGGTAGGCGGATAGGCTTCAACCGCGCCTATGAGAACGGTCAGCAGTAACTCGGATTTCCCTGACCCCGTGGTTCCGGTAATCAGCAAATGTGGGCCGTCGTTCACCAGGTCGATAGATAAGCCCATGCTACCCGCCCCGACTCTGGTGAAGAGTTCGGTTGTTGTTCGATGCTGCATCGTGCTGGAAGATAAACTCAGATGCTGCAAAGAGGCCGTCTCTTTCGGCTGGTCTAATGCGATTTCTTTGGTAATCCGTTCCAAAGTCGGAGAACTTATGCCGGGTACCGTCACATTCGTTGCGCTGATAGTGCCCTGGATGGTTTGTGCTTGCAGGTTGACGACGGTGGTGTGGCTATCTGGAGTCTGTTTCGCATCGTCACAGAACACGAGGTGGTGTACCTCTGATCGCGGGACCGTCGCAGGATCATTGGTCACTTCAACACTTGATTCACCGCCCAACGTCCTATTGTCCACGGTGAAGCCGGTACCTGTCGCCTTCGCTTGACGCAGTAGCTGGGCAATGCACCAGTTCTTGACTGGTCGAAGAATGGAAGAATCGCCGACCACTATCGTTCGAGCTCCCGGTTGGCATGTGAGAATAATGCCGACTTCACCGACGAGATACTCATCCCAACGCGAGGCGTCTTGAGTCTGCGTCAGATCGGCTTTTCGGAGCCCCGGACCCAGATACAGCACGGGATGTTCGGTTTGTGTCGACTGAAGGCCCAGCGGATCGGGATGGTGCGACGATAAAGCTTGCACAAACTCGTGCGGAGTAAAAATGCATCGCTGGAATGACTCAGCTGTGCGTTGTAATGCAGCCCCAATTTTGTCGGCAAAGACGCGTCGAGCACGTCGATACTGACCGATCATCACGGCAGCAATGATCACCGAAATACCGGAAAACAGCAGAAAGTACCACATTCCTGTCATAACCATCAGCACGACACCAATTACCAAGGGTGCGGCAGCTCCAATGACTTGCAACACGATGTTGGGAGGTGAAGGCGGCTGACCAGGATGGATTTCGAACGGTCCAGGCGCTTTCGGGGCGTCTAGGTGGTCGCCGACACCGCGGTGCAGGATGAATTCCGATCGTCCTGCCTTCCAAGGTTCATCGTCTGCCCAGAGCTTCGCTGGTCTACCAACCGGTGTGATAAGAATTCCGTTCGACGAGAGCTGGATATCAAACGCGTGTGCGGATAGCCAAGGGTCCCGTATCCGAGCCTTTGATCGGCCTCGACCCACAGATAACGGTCTCCGTGTCAGCGGAAAAACACGTCCAGAGTCGGGACCGGCACTCGTGACCAAGGATAAGCCGGAGGTCGGTTGATGACGCGGTATAGACCCGCTGGGCTTTGCAACAATCTGTCCTACACCATCAGACCACCGGGCTGATAGGACCTCTGCAGATTGCGCTGTTAACGGCCCGTCATGAGTGAAGAACTCGAGGGCCTTAGCATGTGGCAGCACCTCTGTGAGCACTCGTGACAACTCACCCCCGCCTTCAGACGGAATCCGGTTGAGATGCCACCAAGTGGGTTCGGTGGTCAGCCCGAAAATCTGCAACAGCATGGTCATCCTTTCAACACTTGATGGACCCCATCATGCTAGGGAATACTGAAATGAGAGGGTGCGGCGCACAAGGTTGGGGATAACTCAAGTTCCATAAAACTTATCCACAAAGCGCCCATGAGGCCTTGAAACCATCTGCGGAATAAATAGAGTGAAACCTGTCACAAATTCTTAGGCGTGTGAAGTTGATTTTGGAGCAAGATGCAAGCGAAACAATTGTTGGAACTAGAAGTTCGTGAGCTAATTCGATCTCGCGGCATTGATCCGGCGGGACAGCCTGATGAGGTTCGAGAGCTCGTAGCAAGTGCTGCTGCTGACTATGACGCGCGCAGCATGCATGCACCACTGCCCATGCTGGACGATATCCCGACTACCCAGCAGGAGATTTTCGACGCCGTTGCAGGCTTTGGCCCGTTACAGCCATTGTTAGATGATCCAGAAGTTGAAGAGATTTGGATCAACTCGCCTTCCCAGATCTTTTGTGCACGGTCTGGTGTCACTGAACTCACCAACATTTCGTTGTCCACCCAGGAAGTCGCTGATTTGGTGGAGAAGATGCTCAAATCGAGTGGTCGTCGGCTTGATTTGTCGACGCCGTTTGTTGATGCGGCGCTCCCGGATGGTTCGCGTCTCCACGTAGTCATCCCGGATATCACGGCAAAACATTGGGCGGTGAATATCCGGAAGTTCGTTGTTCGGGCTCACCGTCTCAACGATTTAGTCCGGAAGGGTAGCTTGACGGCTCAAGCTGCCGCATTCCTGGACGCAGCTATCGGAACTGGACTGAATGTATTGGTTTCAGGCGCGACTCAGGCCGGTAAGACTACGCTGATCAATTGCTTGGCTGCTTCTATCGGACCGCGTGAGCGAGTCATTACAGTTGAGGAAATCTTCGAACTCAAAATACCTCAGCGCGACGTCATCAATATGCAATGTCGTCAGCCCAACCTTGAAGGTATTGGCGAAATATCCCTGCGAAGATTGGTCAAAGAAGCGCTTCGGATGCGCCCCGATCGAATCATCGTAGGGGAGGTTCGCGAAGCAGAAGCACTCGATATGCTAGTGGCCTTAAACGCGGGTTTGAGCGGCATGTGTTCGGTCCATGCCAACTCCTCATACGATGCATTGACCAAAATCTGCACGCTGCCACTACTCGCCGGTGAGAATATTAGCCGGGACTTTGTCACCCCAACCGTTGCCAGCTGCTTTGATTTAGTTGTTCATTGCGCTCGCAAACCCAACGGCCATCGACAAGTCACAGAGATTCTATCGGTTGGACAACGAGTCGAAGGCGGCATCATTGAGTCATCTCCAGTGTTTCAGATGGTCGATGATCACCTGACTTTCAACCCTACGGGTCTCATAGATCATCCAAAATTCGCCGATACCGGGATCGATATCCGATCTGTTGTGGGGACGACTGCATGAGCGTCGTTATTGGTTTAGGACTCGGCGCCGGATTGCTGCTCATCTGGTGGTCCTTTTGGCCAAGAAAACCTCGACGTGGGCATATCAAACCCTCTAGGCTCGAGCAATTGGTGGCCAGGAGTGGGATCAGACGTATCACGGTTTCGGGTGTGATGACCCTGTCGTTCGTCCTAGCCTTCATCGTATTCATAACTTTGACCGCATTGACCGGCGCTGCCTCAATCGCGCTGTGCTTTGGACTGTTTGCTGGAGCCCTACCGTGGGTGGCTTTGAACTGGCAAGCAAAGCGCCGTCAGACGGCCCTTCGAGAGATATGGCCAGATGCCATCGACAACCTTCGATCAGCTGTCCGAGCAGGTCTGACCCTTCCGGAAGCGCTGGCACAGTTAGCAGAACGCGGACCTATGGAACTTCAAGATGCGTTTGCGAGTTTCGCCAATGATTATCGTTCGGGAGCCCGATTTACAGACGCTTTAGATCGTCTCAGACAAACGCTATCTGACCCCACCGCAGACCGATTGATCGCAGCCCTACGGGTCACCCGTGAAGTTGGCGGCGCTGATATTGGTCGTCTGTTAGAAACTCTGTCGGATTTCTTACGCGACGACTCTCGTACGCGAGCTGAACTTGAAGCCCGTCAATCGTTGACAGTGAATGGTGCCAGGTTGGCCGTTGTTGCACCGTGGGCAGTGTTGTTACTCCTAGCAACCCAACCTGAGGCCGCGGCAGCTTATCAGTCGGTGGCCGGGTTAGTCCTCCTACTGGGCGGTATAGCAGTTTCAGTCGTGTGTTATCGACTCATGTTGCGTATCGGTGCTCTGCCCGCAGAACGGAGGGTACTGTGACCGCAACGCTTTGGCTCGCTATTGGTTTGGCTAGTATTGGTGGCATCGGTCTCACGATGCTGGCGATGGTTGCTCTTCGTTTCAATAAACCTACGTTGGTTCAGCGTGTCGCCCCACAGATGCGAGGACCGGCACGCACTCACCAAACTGAGCCACAGTCGCTGACGGCGCTAGGAACCCTTTCCACCATCACCGCGCCGATCATCCAATCGGGCGTGAACCAGCTCAACAGATTGAACCTGGGGAACATTCAATTGAACGCCCGACTTGCGCAGGCGGGGTCGAGACTTAATATTGCAGACTATCGGGCACAACAATTGGTGATGGCGGTGGCAGCAGCTGCCGTGGCAACTGCAGGATGCATTTGGGCTGCGATCAACCACGCTTTGCATCCCTTGCTAGGACTGGTCCTTGTACTCACGGCCACGATCTTGGCGTTCTTTGCCCGAGACAATCTTCTGACCACACAAATTAACAGACGACGGGCAAAGATTCTCGCAGAATTTCCAACAATCGCCGAGCTGCTGGCGCTATCCGTGGCAGCTGGCGACTCCGCACGCGGTGCGCTCGAACGCGTTGCTACCACGGCAAACGGTGAACTCGCATATGAATTTAGTATTGTGCTGGCTGATATTCGATCTGGGGATGGACTCACAACGGCTTTGAAAGCATGCTCGGATAGGCTCCAGCTCAATCCTGTCGAACGCTTCATTGCAGGCCTTACAGTGGCCCACGAAAGGGGCACACCGCTGGCGACCGTTCTTCATGCGCAAGCCACGGATGTTCGTGAACTGACAAAACGCGAACTGTTAGAAGTCGCCGGCAAGAAAGAAATCGGGATGCTTGTTCCACTTATTTTCGGCGTCCTACCACTGACCGTAGTGTTTGCGGTCTTTCCAGGGCTCTCACTCCTCAACATCGGACTCTAACCTTGAAGGGAAAATCACCTTGCATCTTATCACTCTCCTCCTCACACACCTATCACCCGAGAATGTGGCTGATGAACGCGGCGATGTACCCGGCTGGGTCATGATTACGCTGATGACTGCCATCCTGGTCGCAGGGTTACTTGCCATCGCTGGCCCAGCGCTGAACGGCTTATTCGAAGATGCAATTAGTAGAGTCTCTGACGCCTAAATGTCCGGGAAAAACGAATCCGGGTCGATCGTTGCAGAATCTGCAATGATCATCGCGCTGATCACACTGTTGTGTGGCACTATTTTGCAATTAGGCGTCGTCATCCATACGAGAAACACCATGATTGATGCGGCCTCGGCCGGTGCACGTCACGCAGCACTGGCCGATAGAACTTTGGCGGACGGTCAACAGCGCACAACAACCCTGCTCACCACAGCCGTTCCAAATGCCGAATCTGCCGAGGTAAGCATTAATAGAGCCGCTGACGGAGAACTCATTAGCGTGACTATTACCCACCGTGTTCCACTCCTGGGCTTTATCACAGGCCCCATCCCACTATCAGCTACAGCCCAAGCGTATGACCTCACACCGCAATGACAACGGCTCTGCCACAGTAGAATTCATCGGGCTGTGTATCATCCTGCTCATACCGGCGATCTATTTGCTCGTAACTATTTCCCAGCTCCAAGCTGCAGGCTATGCCGTGGTGGCGGCATCAGACCAAGCTGCAAAAACTATTGCCCACACATCGGACAATGCTCAAGCCGAGGCTCGTGCGATCAACACAGTCCACCTGACTGCGGAAAATTACCAGCTCGATCCCGACACAACGCACACAACAATTCAATGTAGCAACACATCGTGCACTACACCTGGCACTCGTATAACAGTCAACGTATCGATCGACGTTCCGCTGCCGCTTATACCAACGTTTCTTGGCACTCAAACGAGCGTCGCCACGATGGATGCCACCGGATACCACGTGATAGGAGAATTTGAATGATGAAACGTGTCCGGCACGACGACGGACAGACCTCAATCTTCGTCATCGGTGCCACGGTTATCGTGCTCCTCTTCGCCTTGACGATCACAGCAATTATGGCTGTGACGTTGCAACATCGAAAGTTGTTGTCTTTGGCCGATTCGGCAGCTCAAAGCGCCGCCACCTCGTTTACTATTGCCGATCCTCAGGAGTTGTCGCCGACCATCACCAACAGCACGGCCACACGCCAGGTCTCAGAACATTTGACAAATGTTGATGCTGTGCAGCGGTTTCCAAACCTCAACATCGAATCAGTACGCGTCATCGGAGATACCACGGTCGAAGTGCAACTATCTGCCACAGCCCATCCTCCCATTGTGAATTGGGTAATCCCAGCGGGGGTACAAGTGGTAGCTGAAGGCACGGCGCGTACGCGTCTCGAACAATAGTTTATGACCTGCACCCCATATCGCGTATCCTTGAAAGGCCATGGCTGATATAGACTTTTCCGCAGAAATCGCAAATCTGCGCCACACATACGAATCCATCGAAGCCGTATCTGACATTGAACAGATACGAGCGGACGTTGCTGAGCTCTCCGAAGAAGCCAGTGCGCCTAATCTCTGGGATGACCCAGCCGTGGGACAACAAGTGACTTCGGCCCTGTCGCGGAAAGAAAATGAACTCGGGCGCCTGACCTCGTTGTACTCTCGTATTGATGATTTGGAAGTCATGGCGGAGCTCGCCCAAGAAGGCGAAGACACTGACCTCTATGCTGAGGCTGCCACGGAATTAGCCAGCATCTCAAAATCCTTGACCCAATTAGAAACCGTGACGCTACTCAGTGGTGAATATGATGAGCGCGAGGCCGTCATTACCATTCGAGCGGGTGCTGGGGGAGTGGACGCCTCAGACTTTACTCAGATGTTACTGCGTATGTATCTGCGCTGGGCCGAGCACAATGGGTATCCTGCCAAGGTTATGGACACCTCCTATGCTGAGGAGGCTGGGCTGAAATCGGCGACTTTTGAAGTCAATGCTTCGTACGCATACGGCACGCTATCTGTTGAGGCGGGAACGCATCGACTCGTGCGCATCTCACCGTTTGATAACCAGGGCCGTCGGCATACGTCATTTGCTGCTGTAGAAGTTGTTCCTTTGATCGAGACTGATGATTCGATCGAAATTCCGGATACCGACCTGAAAATTGACGTTTTCCGTTCCTCAGGCCCGGGCGGGCAACACGTGAACACTACTGACTCTGCGGTTCGCATGACCCACATCCCCACAGGAATTGTGGTTTCTATGCAAAACGAAAAATCACAAATTCAGAACCGCGCGGCGGCCTTACGCGTGCTGCAGTCTCGACTCTTGTTACTTCGCAAAGAAGCCGAGGATGCCAAGAAGAAGGAGCTTGCGGGCGACGTGAAGGCGTCCTGGGGCGACCAAATGCGCTCCTACGTTCTTAACCCGTATCAAATGGTCAAAGATCTCCGCACCAGCCATGAAGAGGGCAACCCGGAGAAAGTCTTTAATGGGGAAATCAACGATTTTATCGATGCTGGTATCCGGTGGCGAGCTGAAGGCCGTCACTAAGAAAAGGTAGACAAAACTCAGCTGAGTTCAGTTAATGGCCTTTCACTGAAAGTGGAAAAATAGTCTTATACAAGTGTCCGGTTTATGGTGTTTTTGAACTACAATGTGTTTGAAGCCACGCCATACAACTTAGGAGTCCCTTTGTCTACACCTTCGCCACGTGATGCAGTGATTATAGGTGGATCTCGCACCCCGTTTGGGCGGCTGCTTGGTTCTCTCTCCGGGCACTCAGCTATTGATTTGGGCGCCCACGCGATCAAAGCCGCCATGCTCGATGCAAACCTATCGGCCGAGACGGTAGATACCGTCGTGATGGGCCAGGTGATCCAAGCAGGGGCAGGTCAAAATCCCGGACGTGAGGCAGCGCTTCATGCTGGTATCGGTCGCGATGTTCATGGCATCACCATCAATAAGGTGTGCCTATCGGGAGCGACCGCTGTGATAGATGCGGCACGGATGATTGCGCTCGGCGATGCCGACGTGGTCGTCGCTGGCGGGCAGGAGTCTATGACAAACGCGCCGCACCTCATCCCGGGCTCCCGTGCCGGGCATAAATACGGTCCCGTTACCATGTTGGATGCAACTGATCATGATGCACTCAGCGACCAGGGCAGTGGGGTTTCCATGGGAGTGCTGACGGAACAGGGCAATCAAAAATTTGGTTTGAATCGTGCCAGCCAGGACGAGGTGGCTGCTTTGTCGCACCAGCGCGCCGAGGCTGGGAGGGACGTACGTGGCGAGGAAATTGCTCCGGTTGAGATCCCACAACGCCGCGGTGAGCCAATGCTCTTTGATGCAGATGAAGGAGTGCGCTCGAACACCACGGCAGACAGCTTGGCAGACCTGCGCCCAGCTTTCGCACAAGACGGTACGGTGACGGCTGGCAACTCGTCACAACTTTCTGATGGCGCTGCGGCCCTCGTCGTCGCGTCTCGTGACTACGCTGAGCAGCGCGGGCATACGATTCTGGCGACGGTTGCTGGTTACGGGCAGGTAGCTGGACCGCGTGATTCCCAATTGCATTCGCAACCGTCGAATGCAATTGCTGCCGCAACGAAGCGCTCAGGCTGGGAAACTGAAGACTTGGATTTCATTGAAATCAACGAGGCATTCGGGGCAGTTGTCGTGCAATCCCTCAAAGACCTCGATTACCCGCTTGAGAGAACGAATCTCTATGGTGGTGCCATCGCGCTTGGCCATCCAGTCGGTGCATCAGGAGCACGCCTCGTGCTGACCGCGTCGAAAGAACTCGCGCGTCGCGGCGGTGGAAGGGCTGCCATCGCTTTGTGTGGCGGTGGCGGCCAAGGCGAAGCTATTTTGCTTGAACTCTAGAAATATTTTCAACACACCGTAAGCACCAGCCCCAAGATCCCACGGATGTTATCGAACCGTGATTAGTCTTGAAGGGCTGGTGCTTTTACTTCCCCAACAAGGCCGAGTACCGGTGAGCCGCGTGCCGGTTCGGCCTAGGAAACAACATGATCCGATTCGAAGATGTCACGAAGGTTTATGACACGACCTCGCGTCCTGCCCTGGACGGTGTGACCACTGAAATAGAACGCGGCGAGTTCGTATTCTTAGTTGGTCCGTCAGGGTCGGGGAAGTCAACATTCATTCGGCTCGTACAACGGGAGGAAAAAGCTTCCTCAGGCACCGTGTATGTTTCCGGACGCGACGTCGCCCGACTCTCATCGTGGCGAGTGCCGCATCTACGCAGGGATCTTGGAGTCGTATTTCAGGACTTTCGACTTCTCCCGAACAAAAATGTCTTTTCGAATGTCGCGTTTGCCATGCAGGTGCTGGGCAAACGCCGAGGACTGATCAACCAGGCAATCCCAGAGGTGCTTGAAACCGTTGGTCTCGAAGACAAAGGGCGACGCTTTCCGCACGAATTATCCGGTGGTGAGCAACAGCGTGTTGCCATCGCTCGTGCCGTCGTCAACCGGCCAGCGATCCTTCTTGCAGATGAGCCCACCGGTAACCTCGATCCGGAAACGTCCTGGGGCATCATGGAAGTGCTCGACAAAATTCATCAAAACGGTACCACAGTCGTCATGGCCACCCACGACCACGAAATAGTGAACACCATGCGTCGTCGTGTTGTAGAACTCGACCAGGGCGTGGTGAATCGTGACGAAGCTGAAGGTGGCTACCAACCCGCCGACACCACCGCTCAACTGCAATCTCGGTTGAGAAAGTCGGAGGTGAACTAGTGCGATTCGCGTTTATTGTTTCGGAAACGCTTTCTGGTATTCGCCGAAACCTCTCAATGGTCATCTCAGTTGTTTTGGTGACCTTCATTTCACTCACGTTCGTTGGATCCGCTGGATTATTGCAAATGCAGATCAACCAGATGAAGGGTTACTGGTACGACCGCGTCGAAGTCGCCATCTTCCTCTGTAACGACACCTCCACCGCGGCTAGCTGTGCTGGCGGGGCCGTCACCGACAGTCAGCGCGACGCCATCGAAGCGCAACTTGAGTCCCAACAAGCCACCGCATACGTCGAAAGCTACGAGTATGAGTCCCAGGATCAGGCACTGGAACTGTTCCAAGAACAGTACTCAAATCTCGACATGGCTGACAGCGTGACAGCGGACCAACTGCCAGAATCCTTCCGAGTTTCACTGGTCAATCCAGAGCAATACGAAGTGGTCAACGAGATGTTTTCGGGCATGGCTGGTGTCGAGGTTGTTTCGGACCAACGGGAATTACTGGAATCACTATTCTCTTTGATGAATATTGCTTCGGTCATAGCTATTGCACTTGCTGTGATCATGTTGATCACAGCCATCTTGCTGATAGCTACGACCATTCGTCTCTCCGCCTTCTCGCGACGGCGGGAAACGGGGATTATGCGCCTTGTCGGTGCATCTAAAACCATGATCCAGCTGCCATTCTTAGCAGAAGGTGTTGTCGCGGCCATGTTGGGTGCGGCTTTGGCCTCGATAGCCACCTGGGCGATCGCAAAATTCTTTATCGCCGATTGGTTGGCTAGTGAATACCCACAAACTGGCTTCATCTCATCAGCCGAAGCCCTATGGCTTGTGCCCCTGTTATTCGTTATCGCTCTCATACTCGCCGCAGTGTCTTCGATGCTGACGCTGAGGCGCTACCTCAAAGTGTAAATATTCCGAAGATGCTAACTACCGAGCCACATTCGAACTTCAAACTGAAGATACTTTGCACGTGTCTGAAGGAGACATGAACATGATTCAACGACGGTTCTCAAATGCTTTTGCGGCCGCAGGCATCATTGCCGTCCTTGGTGTCACTTCCGTAGTACCCGCCTTTGGGCAGGACCGAGTCGACCGGCTTGAACGTGAGCTTGATGATTCCAGGGATGAACGCGATCGATTAGACGATTCGCTGTCGAACTTGAACGACGAGAAGGAAAATCTGGATTCTGATCGCGGTGATCTCAATGCATCACTTGAAGGTCTCGACGAGGACATAGCAAACAAGGTCACCGAACTCCAAGACTTGCAGGACGAATTGCCAGGCGCCCAGCAAGCCGTCGAAGATGCTGAGGCCCGCGTTTCAGCGGCTCAACAAGAGGTGAACTCACTCAACAATCGAGTGGCTGAAGCAGAAGGTCGGTTATCTGATATTCAGCAAGAAATCGAAGCGTCTCAGCAAGAACTGAACCTAGCCCAAGATGAAGTTGGGCAGATTGCGGCCGATGCATATAAATCTGGTGGCGTAAATGACTTGTCGTTCTTACTCGGTGTCTCAGACTCATCACTTCCCGAAGCAATGGGGATGGCTCAGCAAGCGCTGCGTATCCAAGATAGTCAGATCGCCGATGTCTCACAGGAAAATGCCCAAGATGTCAATGCTGAAGCACGATTGGAAGCCGTTGAGGCAGAGATTCGCGAATTGAAATCTCAGGCTGAAGACGCGCTGGCTGCCGAGAAAAGCGCTCGTGAAGAAGCCAATACTGCCAAAGAGGAACTCGACGGCATGATTGACACGAATGAACGTCTGACAGAAGAGCTCGAAGCAGAACGTCCACGTATCGAGTCGGCAATCGAAGAGAACCGGTCGGCGGCAAGTGATGTCAATGAGCAGATTTTGGAACAGCAGGAAAAAGTAAACTCCCAGTCGTCGGAAATCTCAGACCTTCAATCCGAATATGACGAGGCGGTCGCTGAAGCGGAAGCCAAACGCAAAGCAGCTGCAGAGGCGGAGCGAAAAGCGCGTGAGGCAGAGCAGCGTGCTGCAGAACAGCGGGCAACACAAGAGCAAAAAGAGTCTGCCGCCCAAGCCCGTGATGACGCAGATGAAGCTGATCAAGAGTATCAAGCAGCTGAGGAAAAGGTCACCGAGCAGGCGGCCGATACCGGCAGCGCATGGGGTCTGATTGTGCCAATCAATACCTACCAGACCTCCGGATTTGGCTGGCGTCCAACGCCCGCTGGCAGCTACGATTACGGTGGTCGCGGCGGGTACGTCCACACCGGTATTGACTACGGTGGAGGATGCGGCATCCCAATTAAGGCAGCACGGTCCGGCACTGTTATCAATGCAGACTGGGCGGTCTCGACAGCTGGTAATCGTGTCGTGATTGACCACGGCACTGTCAACGGTGACCTGTTAGCTACCAAGTATCACCACATGACCCGTTACGTCGTCAGCCCAGGACAATCCGTTTCCCAAGGTGAAGTCATCGGCTACACCGGGACCACTGGTAACTCCACCGGTTGCCACCTACACTTTGAAACACTCCGCAACGGTTCAGCGGTCAACCCCGCTGGTCTGCTCTAAATGTCAACCACCATTACGCCCTCATTCGGTCACACCGGCTGAGGGCGTTGCGTTGACAGGGCATGTATAATTGCAGGTTGGACAAAATTGCTGTGCGGAAGGAGTGAGAATGTCCAAGAAATCTGGTCGCAGTAAACCTGCCCGTTCAGATCGACAAGTTATCGCTACCAACCGCAAGGCACGCCACAACTACACCATTAAAGATACCTTCGAAGCTGGGATCGCATTGATGGGGACCGAAGTGAAGTCACTGCGCGATGGTCATGCCTCGATTGTGGATGGTTTCGCGATGTTCACAAACAATGAGCTGTGGTTAGAAAACGTCTACATTCCCGAATATGGTTATGGGACGTGGACGAACCACTTTGCGCGTCGACGTCGAAAGTTATTGTTGCATCGTAGCGAGCTCAACAAGCTGCAACGTGAAGTCGACGCAGCCGGTACTACGATCGTGCCTCTATCCATGTATTTCAGGGACGGTAAAGCCAAAGTAGAGATCGCCCTGGCTGAAGGTAAGCGTGACTTTGATAAGCGTCACGCGCTGCGTGAGGCACAAGATAAACTTGAAGCCCAGCGCGCCATGCGCGAAGCAAATCGTCGCGGCAAATCGATTCTGTAAGGCCTTTACTCGTTCAGGAATAAAGACGAAGCGATTTGGGTTGTACATAGTACGCTTCTGCATTAGAGTGGAACGTCCTGGCAACGCCGGGTGCTGTTATAAAAACAGAATATGGGGATGATCGGTTTCGACGATGTGAGTTGACGTAAGGTCAGCGTGCCGAGGACGCAAAGTCACCTCGTAAACGCCCTTTGCAACCAATTAAGTGCCGATTCTAAACGCACTGACTTCGCTCTCGCTGCCTAAGTAGCGAACGAGTCCGTCAGCCCAGGGATTGCTATCGTCCTGGTGCCTGGCGTCGCTTAGATAGCCACTGTCTGCCACCCCTGTCGGGGGAAGTGGCAGAGACCTAAAGCCGACTAGACCGAACAGTTGCTAGTTTGCGAGTCAACTGTGGTCGATAAAACTCCGAGCAGACTGCGCACGGAGAAGCCTAACGGATGCCACATCGGACCGGGGTTCAATTCCCCGCATCTCCACAACAATGGCCCGGATTCCGCAAGGAATCCGGGTTTTTTGTTTAATGCTGTCCAGTTGCCAGCTCTGCTTACGCCAGTCTAGGAAATGGCTCGGTTGAGAAGATGACTTCCATGGGAACGTCGAAGTAGTCTGCGATCTTCAAAGCCAAATACAGGCTGGGGCTATATTCTCCGCGCTCCAAGTACCCGATGGTTTGGTAATGGACTCCCAAGGCTTCGGCCAGATCCTTACGCGAGACCTTTCGCTCAGCACGCAGCATCGCGATTCGGTTGTGAACTGTTTCGGACACTGAAGCCTACACGCCCCAATCCTGTTGAATATCCCGCCGCCGGGCCGCGAGGGTCGAACCAGATTCTCTGCGCGCCATTCGACTCGACAGCTTCGGAGCCAATGCCATGCCGACGATCGCCCACGTAGCAAGCACCACGAAGACCCACTCTATTCGCCAGGATTCAGTAACTTCCACAGATGCCATCGACTCAGGCAGCATCGAAGCACGGAGACCAAGACCGAACCAATACAACGGAAATACTTGTGCAACCCATTGAAGCCATATGGGCAGTGCTATCAACGGATAGAAGATCCCTGAAATGCCGATCAGACCCATCACCGGCAGCATCACGAGGCCCATGTTCTTCGGGCTATTCACGAGGGCACCGACGACGGCGCCGATGGCCAGTGTTGCGACTAATCCGAGCAACATCACCAGGGCAAAGAGCAGCCACCGGTCAACACTGCCAAAGATAAGCCCGTCGAAGAGCAGCAGTCCAGCAGCCAGTAGGATAAGCGTTGAGACGATCGTAATGATCGCATTCGCGGTGATCTCACCGACCAGATATCCGGTCGTGCCGCCCGGTACCGATTTGGATCGTAGCAACGTACCATTTGTTCGATCCATCGATAAGACGCCGGCAATCCCCATTACGGCGCTGAACAGTACGCTCATCGCAATCAGGCCGGGAATGTTCATCGCTCCCAAAGACACCGCCGCCCCGTCAAGGTCGACCCGATTCAAGAAGAGTAATACGACGACAAAGATCACCAAGGGGATTACCATGCCGAGAACATCCCCGAGAGATGCCAGCTGAATCTTCGTGGAGATCATGCCCCGACGTAGGCCGGTTCGGTAGGCATTTATCGTTGGGTTCGTCGATGGACTACGCGATGACTTCGGTGCGGGTTGGGTATTAGGTGACGTAGGGTTCGTGGTCATCGTGCAGCCTCCTCGAAGTCTGTCACTGTGACAGTCTCCCCTTGTTCAAATTGTTCGACGATGGACAGGTATGCATCTTCAAGGGTGGTTCGTGAGATCTCTAAATCTGTCACGGCGTCACCCGCTCTGGAGAGTAACTCGCGCACAAAACTGGTGGCATCCTGACTGGCGTGCACGTGGTGGTGACCATCCTGCTTCCACCGGACTTCGGCGGTGCTTGAGACAGCCTCCATCAGCTGCAGCGGTGAACCGTCTGCGATGATGCGGCCACCAGCCAAAATCACGATACGACTCGCCAATTTTTCTGCCTATGCTAGGTCGTGCGTGGTCAATACGATGGTAGTATCTTCGAGATCGCTGAGTCGATGTACCAGTTCGTGGAACTCCCGACGCGCCTTGGGATCGAAACCGGTCGTAGGCTCATCCAGAAACAACAGTGGTGGGCGTCCAAGGACGTCGAGTGCAACATCGAGCCTGCGGCGTTGTCCGCCCGAAAGGGTGTTAATTTTTTGGTTTGCTTGTTCGGTGAGACCGACAAGCGCGAGTAATTCTTCGGTGGGCCATGGGTCGACGTATGGACGATAGTAGTCGGCCATGTGACTCAAAATTTGTTGTGGACGCCATTTGCCGTGATCATTTGAATTCTGCAAAACCACACCAACTTAGGACCGCCACGACTCGTCAGCAGTGGCCGGGTCTGCGCCCAAGACCGTGACCTCGCCGCCGGAACGGGCCCGGAAGCCTTCAAAAATTTCAACGATTGTGCTCGTGCCGGCCCCATTTCGGACCGAGGACCGCGACGACTTCATGGGCGTTAATCGTGAGGTCAATGCCGTCCAAGACCTGCTTGGTGCCATAGCGTATCTGCAGTCCACGTGTAGAAATCACCTGGTCGGGTACGTAGTGCTGGGCCATACAACCAATAGCCACTCTATTCGTCAGAATGTAGCACCTATACTACATTTTGACGCAGGGCTTGGGTAGGTGCGGGCGTAAATTAATGCAGGAACAGTAGTGTCAGGCATGCACCTGTGAGGCCGGCAACAACCGACAAGCCAGTGTGCAGCACCCAAATTTTCGCTGCGCTAGCGGTTTTATCAAGACGCTGTTCGGCAGCCTGAACAGCCACGGTTGAAAACGTGGTGAGGGAACCAGCAAAACCGCCAATGATCGCTTGCATGACCACTTCGTTCAGTTCCAATAGCAGTGCCAGGCTGACCGCGATGCCTGCAATACATGAGCCAATCATGTTTACGATTAAAATGCCGTGGTGGGGAAGGTAATAGTCGGCGAGATACCGCACGACAGCTCCCAGCATCGCCGCGATCACGAAGATCATCATGGTTTGTCCTTGGCGAGGTGCCTACCAAGTTTGATGGTACCGAGGGTGATCATCGTCGTAGCATATAGGAAGGCAACAAGTCCCACCAGGATGACCAAGGCCACGAATACTCCCTGGCTTATGGAACCGGCCGTGAAGACAGCCTGGCCTGCAGTGAGGCCGATGAAGGCGACGGCGAGCGCGGACATCGTTGTGAAAGCACCCAAGAAACCGGTGGTGATGCCTTTGGCCCACGGTTCAGGCACCTGCCGTTGCCCGGTATAGCCCGTGACGAGACCGAGCAGTGCCGCGCCGATGACGTTGATGAATACGATGGGTAACGGATCGAGCGCGGTGAGCGAAGCATCCAACCAGGTGGGCCAGGGGAGGAACACCCTGGCCACAGCACCGAGTGCACCACCGACCGCTACGGCAGCCAGTGTTGCAGGGCGCGGTTTAGGCACGCGATTGGCCACGAAGTTCAGGATTGAGACGTTCCAAGACATCGTCGTGGAGATGACGATTGGTTGCTAACCCGTGCCCGCCCCAAGGCCCTGGTTCACCGTCGAGCGAGGTAAACGTTCCGCCGGCTTCGGTCACGATGGGCACCAGGGCTGCCATGTCGTAGAGTTCCAGCTCTGGTTCACAGGCGATATCCACGGCACCTTCTGCCACCAACATGTACGACCAAAAGTCACCGAATGCACGGACGCGCCATACATCTGAGGTCAGCTGAAGGAACTCGCTGATGTTGCCGCGTTGTCGCCATCCTTCGATGGATGAAAAGGACAGCGACGCGTCGGAGAGTTCCGTGACATCGGAAGCGTGGATGCGTGAAGCATTGGATAGTGATTTACCGGTGTAGGCACCGCCATCCTCGTAGGCCCACCAACGGCGCGACAGGGCAGGAGCTGATACGACACCCACGACGGGGCGGTCGTTATCAACTAAGGCGATCAGTGTGGCCCAGACAGGCACGCCGCGCACAAAGTTCTTGGTTCCATCAATGGGATCGATAATCCAACGACGTTTTGATGCACCGTCGGTGCCGAACTCTTCTCCGGTGACGGCATCCCGTGGACGAGCACGCCGAAGCTGCTGACGAATCAGCTGTTCGGCAGCGCGGTCAGCATCCGAAACCGGGCTCATATCCGGTTTGGTGGAAACTTCGAGATCGACAGCCTGAAAGCGTGACATGGTCAGTGCGTCAACGGCATCCGCGATCACCAGCGCCAGGTTGAGATCTTCACGGTACCCCTGACGGGGTGTGGAGAGCTGCATAGTGGTGTGCCTTCCTATTGGGGTTTAGTCAAAGTCGTCGGTTTCTATCCGGTTTGCTAACAGCCGTCGCAAGGACGCGAGCCGTTGGGGGCCGGAGTCTCCGGCGTGACCGGAGGCCACCCATCCATCGAGGGCACAACCGGGGGAGTCCTGTGTGTGGGTACAACTGCGAGGACACTGTGTGATGGCGGGGCCGAGTTCCTCGAACGCTGCGACCACAGTATCTGGATCCACAAAGCCCATGCCAAACGAACGGATCCCGGGAGTGTCGATCAACATCGACGTCCCTGCCTGATTCAACGGGATCGCCAGCGTTGACGATGATGTATGTCGACCGCGACCTGTCACAGTGTTCACATGTCCGACGGCGCGATGAGCACCGGTCAGGGCATTGAGCAGGGTAGATTTTCCTACCCCCGAGGGGCCGATCAGCGCGGTAATACGGCCGTGTAGACGGTTCTCGAGCGCGTCCAGATCGGCTGGATGCAAGATCGGGGAGGCGCTGGTATCTTCGTCTTCGGCATTGGAGGGGCCGATGGTAAAAATTTCTAAGTCCAGGTGTGCATAGTGCTCGAGCAGTGTCCCAGGGTCCGCGAGATCAGATTTCGTGATGCACAAGACCGGGGTGATGCCAGCATCGAACGCGGCCACCATGGCGCGATCAATGAATCCGGTGCGCGGCTCTGGATTCGCAGCGGCCACAACAATCACCAGTGTGTCAGCATTGGCCACCACTATCCGCTCGTATGCGTCAGTATCGTCGGCAGAACGTCGTAGGACGGTTTCTCGTTCACCCAAGCGGACAATGCGAGCCAGGCTGCCTTGTTCACCGGAGGTGTCACCGACAAGATCGACGAGGTCGCCGGTGACGATGGCGGTGTTGCGCATTTCTCGGGCTCGCATGGCTGTGAGGTAGCGTGCCTTCTGGCCCGATTGCTGTTTCGTTTTCCGAACTGGCGCCATGTACACCGTGTAACGACCGCGGTCTACGGTGGTGATACGACCGGTGACGGCGTCTTCATGTGCCGGACGTTCTTTGGTCCGCGGTCGTGAGCCACGTTTTGAGGGACGTTTTGGTGCCGAACTTTCGTCATAGCGAGAGTAATCGATACTGAAACGGCTCATGCGCGGATCTGCCGTTTCCCGGAGACTAGTTGTGTCCACGCGAGTGGAAAATCAGGCATGGTTTTCGCCGTGGTGGCCACGTCAGCAATGCTG
The DNA here is from genome assembly GCF_054782375.1 of Yaniella soli. Lineage (NCBI taxonomy): Bacteria > Bacillati > Actinomycetota > Actinomycetes > Micrococcales > Micrococcaceae > Yaniella > Yaniella soli. Next base: position 123,155 of record NZ_BAAGSP010000005.1, on the reverse strand, counting down.
GTGTTGTTGACACGCAGGCCGATGATTGCACCGTAGGTAGCCATGCGGTGGTCGGCATATGAGTCAATGACCGCTGGCTGGAGTTGATAACTGCCGGCAAACGCAAGATAGTCGTCGCCTTCCTCGACGGTGGCGCCAAGCTTTTTGGCTTCGGTCGTGAGTGCACTGAGGCGGTCTGTTTCGTGCCCCCGAAGGTGCCCGATGTTGGTGAGTCGAGTTGGACCCTCGGCGAGCATAGCGATAGCGGCCGTGGTGGGTGCGAGTTCAGCAAGGTCGCTGATTTCGCCACCACCGGTAATGACCGGCTGGCCTGCCGCAGTCAGGGCCCCGGTGACCGTGAGGTCGCCGTAATTTGTACCTGACACAGGTTCGAACGTGACTTCAGCGCCGAACCGCGCCAGAAGGGTGCGCCATCGGTCGCCAATTTGTGTGGTTTCCATCGGCCAATACGGGACCGTGACACGGCCACCTGTCACGACGGCAGCGGCAAGATAAGGGCCGGCGTTTGATAAATCTGGCTCCACAGCACTGTCACCGGCCGTGATGGCGCCCGGGGGAACAACCCAACGATCGGGTTCAGGCGTGGTGACCGAGACACCAGCTTCTGCCAGCAATGCGATCGTCATGGCAATATGTTCCGGGCTCGGGGTGTGTTTGCCCGTGTGACGAATATCTAGGCCATCAGTGCAGGTGGCACCGATCAACAGCAGTGCCGAAATGAACTGAGAGGATCCTCCTGCGTCAATGGATACGGTGCCTCCAACGGGTGCACCGGCACCGTGCACTGTCAGGGGCAGATGCGTCACCTTAGACTGCTGCTCTGCTGTGATCTTCACACCGGCTTGGATCAACCCATCGATCACCGGCCCCATAGGCCGAGCATAGGACTGTTCATCGCCATCAACCAGGACGGTTGCATGGGTACTTGCGGCAACGCCGGGAATGAAGCGCATGACAGTGCCTGCTAGGCCCGAGTCCACGGTGATGTTGCCGGTCGTGTCGGCGTGTTTGATCGGGGTAATGTCCAGAACGGTCGGATCATCATTGACCCGGGTAAATGATGCGCCCAGTGCGGTCAGGGCAGCAACCATTAAATCAGTATCCCGCGACACCAGCACGCCTGTGAGCCGTGAGGGTGTTTCCGACAGGGCAGCTAACACGAGGTGCCGGTTCGTCAATGACTTGGAGCCAGGTAACGCCACGGTGGCAGAAACCGGTGCGCTGGCAAAGGGGGCAGCCCACTCTTCACCGGGGGCAGGAGTCATTGTGACCAACAGATACCTCTTTCAATCGTATTTAGCGTTGTGTGTGACACCTTCCAAGATACCTTGTTATCGCCCTCAGCGTTGTCGATGGGCCTGTATCGAGGGGAATAATTCTCTCACTCTTCCGGCTGTACCTGCTAGAAGAATGTATGTGGTCGCATAATGGGAGGGTGTTGTTATACCAGTGCTGACGATCAATGCGCCGATAGAAACATCTCATGTGACAGATTTGAGATTAGACTGGGCCGGGATGACTCATTTGCCTTCTGATATTCCCGCCGCCGATGACGGATCTCGTATCGATCCAAAGGCTGAGACAGATAATCAGCGTCGTGCCCGTTTCGAACAGGATGCGATGCAGTACCTGGATCAGCTGTACTCGGGTGCCTTGCGTATGACGCGTAATCCCGAGGATGCCGAAGATTTGGTCCAAGAAGCTTTTGCTCGGGCCTACTCTTCGTTTCACCAGTACAAACCTGGAACAAACCTACGGGCTTGGCTGTTTCGTATTTTGACCAATACGTACATCAATATCTATCGCAAGCGTCAGCGTCGTCCTCAAGAGGCTGACGGTGATGGTGTGGAAGATTGGCAGATGGCTCGAGCTGCGGAACATTCTGCCACTGGTCTTCGCTCTGCCGAGACCGAGGCGTTGGATTATTTGGCGGATAGTGACGTGAAGAACGCGCTCGCTAAGATTTCTGAGGATTTTCGCATACCGGTGTATTTAGCTGATGTCGAAGGCTTTGCATATAAAGAGATTGCCGACATTTTAGACGTGCCGATTGGTACAGTCATGTCTCGGTTACACCGCGGGCGGCGCAGTTTGCGGGAGCTACTGACCGATTACGCTGCGGACCGCGGTATTCAAGGCGCAATCGAATTGCAGAAGAAACAACACGCCAAGGCATCGGAGGAGGACCAAAAATGACACACGAAACTCAAGACGTTGGGACCGAGTCCGACGATTGCGCTCAAAACGGTGGTTGCACCGAATCCCGTATGGATAGTATTTATAAGTATTTAGATGGGGCGCTGGAGCAGCAGGATTTTACTGAGGTCCGAGCTCATATTGAAAACTGCACACCGTGCCAGTCGGAGCATGATCTAGAGATTATTATTCGCGACGTCGTGCGTCGTTCGTGCGATGAAAAAGCTCCAGAGTCTCTCAAAGATAGAATTCTTCACCGAATTGAGGCTTTGAAGACCAGCTAGACGCTGAGGCGTCACGATACAAGTAGGGCTGAACCATCTGGTTCAGCCCTACTTGTATCGTGTTGATCGACTCGGCACTACGAGTTCGGGCGCTTACCCGAGTTTGCGCGTGTCTTGCGACGATCCTTACGTTTACGACCACGTTGACTCATCGTGATGCTCCTTTCCGTCGTGGGGTTCCAAGCTATATTATCATTCTGGCTTAGCCATTAATGTTCGGGTCAACGATTCCAAGCCAGTCGAACCATCCGCGATTGAGCACGAGCCAGGCAATGAGTCCGTAGGCTGCTTGCCCGGGCAGGCCTTCGTTGACCATGAGGTCCTCGTTGAAGTTTTGGTGGTTCACAAGATCTGTAAATGCATCGACGTAGAGTACGTCGCGTCGTTCCGCGACCCCTTGGTAGGCCTCATTGAGTTGGGCGAGGTGGCGGTTCGTCTCGTGGTCTTGTGTCGGTGTGGGGCCGACGACGAATGTTGCGATGTTGTGTTGCTTGGCTCGGTCGAGGATATTTGCCAGGTGCAGTCTTGCACGTGCTGATGAGCCGGCCATGGCGACTGGGTCGTGGGGGACCGCAATGATCATACGGTTTTCAATATCTTCGGTGGCGAGGCGGGGCAGGACTTCGTGCTCCCAGCGGTCGGACATTTCCTCTGTGGTCTCGTTGGGGAACACTAACGGATAGGACTCTATTTGTAGGTCTGGGATTTCGGTTTTTGCTAAAACGCGCCCCAACCAACCTAAGCCGCGTGCGTCGCCAACTCCGGTGAGTGTTTGGGCTCCGATGGAGAACAACCGGATGTTTCGAGTGTGCACGAAGTTTGCCTCTTTCAACTAGCGTTCTTTTGTCTCCACTGTAGCCTTCTCGCGGTGAAAACTGTGGTTAAACGCCTGTTGCGGCCCAAAAAAGCTGGACCGCAACGGGCGATGTTTCACGTTGTGGGCGGTCTAGGCGCCGAAGATGTCCTGTAGCAGTGTTTCTTGCTCGTCGTCGTGGCGTGGCTTATTGCCCGCCGACGGTGAGGCAGCCGCGGGGCGGCTGATGAGTTGGACATCGCGTTCCAGCTGGGGCAACAGGTTCTGCAGCATGAATGGCCAAGGTCCTTGGTTTTCTGGTTCGTCTTGAACCCATGAAACCGTAGCATTTGGATACTTGGACAGTTGCGCCTTGATTTCTTCGACTGGCAGCGGGTAGAGCTGTTCGACACGAATGATGGCGACTTCAGATTCCATCTCAAGCTTCTTGCGTCGGTCGGCTATGTCATAGTAAACGCGGCCGGAGACCATGATAACCTGCTTTGCTGAGTCTGCTGCGCTGTGGTCTGGAACAACCGGCATGAAGCGTCCGCGGGTGAAGTCTTCCACCTGGGATGCCGCAGCGCGCAGGCGAAGCAGCTGTTTAGGGCTGAACACGATGAGCGGTCGACGTGGTGTCGAGTACGCGTGTTCGCGCAACAAGTGGAAGTGGTTTGCGCCGTATGAGGGTTGAACCACGCGCATGTTTTCCTCTGCAGACAACTGCAAGAACCGCTCGATGCGTGCCGATGAGTGGTCTGGTCCTTGGCCTTCGTACCCGTGCGGCAAGAGCAGCACGATGGAGGAGTGCTGGTTCCATTTCTGGGCGGATGACGAGATGAACTCGTCGATGACCGTTTGTGCACCGTTGACGAAGTCGCCGAATTGGGCTTCCCATAGCACGAGTGCTTCGGGGCGTTCTACGGAGTAACCGTATTCGAAACCGACTGCGGCATATTCGGACAACAGCGAGTTGTAGATCCAGAACTTCGACTGGTCATTTGTCAGGGAAGCCAGTGGTGTCCACTCATCATTGGTCTCTCGATCATAGAACACGGCATGACGCTGGACGAAAGTTCCGCGACGGGAATCTTGACCGGATAACCGGACCGGCACCCCTTCCATCATCAAAGACCCGAAGGCTGCGAGCTCTGCAAAGCCCCAGTCGATGCCCCCGTCGACGGCCATCTTGTTGCGGCGCTCTAACAGTGCAAGCAGTTTCGGATGGACATTGAAGTCTTCTGGGATTTCCGCGTGGACTTCACCAACACGGCGCAGCATCTCATCGGAAATTGCTGTTGATTCAGGCGTATACGTTTGGGATGGATCCTCAATGCCGTGGGCTGAACCCAATATTGGGATCGGTGAGGTTTCGGCTTCCCCGATTTCAGCGAATGCGGCTTCCAGTCGATTCTTATAGTCGGTGGCAGCCTGGTCTGCTTCTTCTCGGGTGATATCGCCACGACCGACCAGCGAGTCGACGTAGAGACGACGGGTCGAGGTCTTATTGGAGATCAGGTTGTACATGCCAGGCTGGGTCATTGATGGATCGTCACCTTCGTTGTGGCCGCGACGGCGGTAGGTGATGAGATCGATGACGACATCGCGGTGGAAGCGCTGACGGTACTCGTAGGCCAGTTGGGCAGCCTGGACCACGGCTTCTGGGTCATCGCCATTAACATGGAAGACTGGGGCCTGAATTGAGCGGGCCACATCGGTTGCATATGTGGATGAGCGTGATTGCGATGGTGGGGTGGTGAAACCAACTTGGTTGTTGATGACTACATGCACGGTGCCACCAGTGCGGTAGCCGCGTAGCTGGGACATCTGCATGGTTTCAAAGACCACGCCCTGGCCTGCAAACGAGGCGTCACCATGCACCTGAATCGGTAGGACAGAGTATGATTTCGGCGAATCAGCCCCGTGGTCGTAACGGTCCTGTTTGGCGCGAACGATACCCTCAAGTACCGGATTGACGGCCTCGAGGTGTGATGGGTTGGCGGCAACAGAGACGGTGGTGGTGTTGCGATTATAGGACGTGAAAGTGCCTTCAGTTCCCAGGTGGTATTTCACGTCACCGGAACCTTGGGCAACGTCGGAATCTGCGTCACCGACGAATTCCCGGAATACTTGAGTGAAGGTCTTGCCTGCAATGTTGGTCAAGACGTTGAGACGTCCGCGGTGCGCCATGCCGATGGCGACTTCATCGAGGCCTTCGTCTGCTGCGCCAGACAGGATGGCGTCCAATAGCGCGATCAGCGATTCAGAGCCTTCCAGCGAGAATCGCTTCTGACCAACGAACTTGGTTTGTAAGAACGTTTCGAACGCTTCGGCAGCATTGAGTCGGCCCAAGATGCGAAGTTGTTCTTCACGATTGGGTTTTTCGAACGGGTGCTCAAGCTTGTCTTGGAACCAGGCGCGCTGCTCAGGCTCATCAATGTGCATGTACTCGTAGCCCGAGTTGCGGGTGTATGCGTCACGCAGCACGCCCAATAGGTCGCGCAGCAACATGTGCGACTTGCCGCCGATGCCACCGGTTGGCCAGACGCGATCGAGATCCCACAGCGTCAATCCGTGTGAATCTAAATCGAGATCCGGGTGGGTGCGCATGCGATATTCGAGTGGATCAGTATCTGCGATTAAGTGTCCACGGACGCGATAGGAATGGATAAGCTGCTGAATACGAGCGGCTTTGCCAACTTCGTCTTCGGGATTGACCTGTACATCTGGTGCCCAACGAATGGGCTCGGTCGGAATACGCAGATTGACGAAGATCTCATCATAGAAATTATCTTCGCCCAACAACAGGTTGTGCACGGTGCGTAAGAACTCGCCGGAGCCGGCACCTTGGATCACACGGTGATCGTAGGTAGAGGTAACAGTCATGGTCTTGGAAACCGCAAGATCAGAAAGTACCTTTTGGGATGTGCCTTCGAATTCCGCGGAGTAGGTCAACGCGCCAACACCAATGATGGCGGCTTGTCCCTCAGAAAGGCGTGGTACCGAGTGCACGGTACCGATACCGCCCGGGTTGGTCAGTGACACCGTGGTACCCGAGTGGTCATCCATGGAAAGTTTGTTGTTGAGTGCACGATCGACGAGGTCGTCATACGCTTCCCAGAATTCGCGGAAGTTCATAGACTCGACGGCCTTGATGGATGGCTGCACCAGTGCGCGTTCACCCTTGGAGCCAGGCACGTCGATCGCTAAACCGAAGTTGATGTGGGCCGGGTTGATCTTGTACTTTTTACCGTCATCTTCGCGGTAAATCGCGTTCATCTCGGGGTGCTTGACGAGCGCACGAATGACGGCGTAGCCGATCAGGTGCGTAAAGGAAACACGCCCACCACGTGTGCGCTTGAGATGGTTGTTGATTGTGGTGCGGTTGTCCACGAGTGCCTTGACCGGCATATCGCGAACCGTAGTTGCCGTTGGCATGGACAGGGAGGCGTCCATGTTGGCTGCGATCGCCTGGGGCATACCGCGAAGCCGGACCCACTCATCTTCTTTTACCTGTTCGGTCTCGACTTGAGCGCGATCTTCACGTGCAGCAATGGAAGGTTCAGAGGTGATGGCCTCGGGTGCTGCCGCTGCGCGACGAACTTTCGGTTTTGGCGGTTGTTTGGATTCTGCCGCAGGTGTTGCCGACTCAGTCTTCGCCGATTTTTTGGGTGTGGCGGCTGCCGATTGGGCAGGCTGTGAGTTTTTGGACTGAGCGGGTGCGGCGGTCTGGGCTGGGGCTGCTTTCTCAGGGGTGTCCGAGGTATTAGCAGCTTCTAAGCGGGCGAAAATTTCGGCCCATTTCTCATCCACAGAAGACTTATCCGCCTTGTACTTTTCGTAGATATCCGCAACAAGCCATTCATTGCCGGGAAATTCCTCGGAGAGCTGGGCGGACGTAAGTTCTGGCACGGTGAAGGCCTCTTCCGTAAGTTCTTGTGTTCTGTGCATACACGTGGCGAGGCTCGAAACGCCGGGCACGACGAAACTCGCCGTCGGGGGCTGTCGATGGTGTCCCGGTACTGAGCCTGAGCGAGCGTGCATCACTCAATGCTCCCATCAACAGCAACTGGACCCATCATAATGATAAAGTTTGGCAAATTGCCACAAAACACATTCGATTGCGTAGAGATCGGCTGCGCGCAAAATAGTGCGCTGATAATTGTGACACAAAATACGCTCTTCGCGTTTCATGGAGGGACAACTGCTGCTGCAGTGGACAAAAGCTGGCATGATAGAACCATGCGTTTTCTCAATCCTGTCACCACAGATTTGACGTACTCAGATGTTTTTCTGGTGCCGTCTTTTTCTCAGATCAGTTCCCGTATGGATGTTGATATATCCTCGACGGATGGTACGGGCACAACGATCCCGATCGTGTCTTCGAATATGAACGGTGTCACCGGCCGTCGCATGGTGGAAACGATCGCGCGCCGCGGTGGGATTGGCATCTTTCCGCAGGACACCCCGCTGCACCTTATGCAAGAGTCCATTGATTGGATCAAATCGCGGGACACATTATTTGAGACACCGTTATACGTGGGGCTCGACGATCGTGTCCTCGATGTGCGGCACCTGGCCGAAAAGCGGAACCATCCGGCTGTGTGCGTGGTTGATAACAATCGGTCGCTGTTGGGCATTGTGGACATCGCCGACACCGAAGGGATCGACCAATTTGCTTCGGTCCAATCACTGCTTCGCGAACCATTACTGACAGTTGCTGCATCCGAACTCAACGAACTGCCTGCTGACGCCCGTGATAAAGCCCTGCGCAGTCTCTACATGAAAATGCATGAAGCTCAGGTCAACTTCGCCCCGGTCGTAGAGGGCACCAGTCTCAAAGGCGCGCTCACACTCAATGGCGTGTTGCGGTCCACGATCTTTACCCCGGCCACTGACGACAAGAATCGGCTACGAGTCGGGGCCGCCGTGGGCGTCAATGCCGATGTTGCGGAACATGCTGAGGCATTGGTGGCCAGTGGCGTTGATGTACTGGTCGTTGATACAGCGCATGGTCACCAAGAGAAAATGCTGACAGCGCTACGCAGCCTGTCTGAACTTCGCGTCCCGATTGTTGCAGGCAACGTGGTCTCGGCCGATGGGGCACACGATCTCATCGAAGCCGGCGCGGATATCTTGAAAGTCGGCGTCGGCCCAGGGGCAATGTGTACCACCAGGATGATGACCGCAGTGGGACGGCCACAATTTTCTGCGGTGCACGAATGTGCGCAAGCTGCGGCAAGTCACGGGAAACATGTCTGGGCTGATGGTGGTATCAAGTATCCTCGCGACGTTGCACTCGCACTGGCCGCAGGTGCTTCTCAGGTCATGATCGGTTCCTGGTTCGCCGGGGTCATTGAATCCCCGGGAGACATGTTTATAGATCGTGATGGCCGCAAGTACAAGGAAAACTTTGGGATGGCCTCCGCGCGAGCCGTGTCCGCTCGGACACGGCAAGACGATGCGTTTGATCAAGCACGCAAGGCCTTTTTCGAAGAGGGTGTTTCAGGATCAAAAATGTACGTTGACCCGACCAATCCATCGGTTGAAGACCTGCTAGACGACATTACCGCTGGCGTGCGTTCATCGATGACCTATGCGGGTGCGACAACGCTCGAAGAATTTCATCAGCGTGCAGTCGTTGGCATCCAATCGGCCGCCGGATATGACGAAGGACGCCCGGTTGCTACCTCGTGGTAGCCAAGGGCCCTATAATAAACTTCATCATGGACAATGACAGACGTGCTCGACGCACGAACCTCAGAACGAATCGCCACGCTCCGGCGAATGAAATGGAGCCTCCGAGTCGCGCTGCATACGACGGTCTCCAGCCGCTAAGCCCCTGCTGGCTGGTGATCTAGATGGCAATGGAATGGTTCCTGCTCGCAGTCAGTATGTTGTTGATTTTGGGTAATGGGTTCTTCGTCGCCGTCGAGTTTTCGCTCATTTCCCTCGATGTGCCGACCGTGCAACGCATGGTAGACAACGGTGATAAAGGAGCAGAGCCGGTACTCAAGGCGCTCAAGTCGCTGTCCACGCAACTGTCGTCTTGTCAACTTGGCATTACGCTGACCGCCCTGCTGACAGGCTTTTTCCTGGAGCCGTCCCTGGGCCAATTGCTTGTGGTCCCGTTGCAAGCAGTGTTCAACGGTAATGAAGCGCTGATGTACTCAACATCGCTGACGATCGCCATGATTATTGGTACCGGCTTGTCGATGCTCATTGGTGAATTGGTGCCAAAAAACCTGTCGCTAGCCAAGGCTATGCCCGTGGCTCGGCTCCTCGCACGGCCCCAACTAGTATTTACCACGATCTTCCGATTCATCATTGCAGGCCTAAACAACTTCTCGAACTGGGTGTTGAGTCTCTTCGGGTTAGCAGCTCAAGAGGAGCTCTCTGGAGCGCGTACTCCCGAGGAATTGTCATCACTGGTACGGCGCTCTGCAGAAATGGGCACACTCGATGTCAAAACGGCAACGTTCGTGGACCGCACCCTGAAATTTTCGGCACGCACAGCGGCCGATGTCATGACGCCACGCATGGACATGGAAAAGATCGGTGCAGATCAAACGCTCGATAATGTTTTGTCGTTTGCACGCAGAACCGGTTTTTCTCGCTTTCCAGTGACCGAACGCCACGCTGACGACATTCACGGGATACTGCACATCAAAAAAGCGATTGCCGTACCAAAGTCAAAGCGCAGTACGTTGACGGCGGGCACGATCACCAGTGAGATGGCTCGTGTTCCGGAGTCCGTCACGCTCGACACCCTCATCACAGAACTCCGTGAAGCACCATTCCAAATGGCGTTGGTGGTGGATGAATACGGGGGGACAGCCGGCATCGTCACGCTTGAAGACCTCGTGGAAGAAATTGTCGGCGAGGTCGCAGATGAGCATGACCGGATTACACCGGGAGTGTTACAAAGCGCAGACGGCGGCTGGTTTTTCCCCGCGGTGTTGCGCCCTGACGAAATCATGTCCCAGGTAGAAGGCCTCAAGATTGATGAAGATGAAGCGTATGAAACCGTTGGTGGCTTCATCATGGCTGAACTTGGCCGCGTCGCTCACATCGGAGATGTCGTGTCTCTAAAGCACGGCGTGTTGGAGGTGCGGCGCGTTGATGGCCATCGCATTGAACGGGTGAAATACATTCCGGAACAAAGCCAAGCAGTTGAGACGACAGTGCCAGGACAGGAGGCGGAAGCATGAGCGAGCATATTCCGGGTCTTTTATGGCTCATTGTTCTGCTAGCGGGTAACGCCTTCTTCGTGGCCGGTGAATTTGCGGTGATGGGTGCACGGCGTTCCCAAATCGAACCGCGCGTCGAAGATGGCTCAAAACTTGCCAAACATGCCCTGTTTGCCATGGAACACGTCACCGATATTTTGGCAATCTGTCAGCTTGGCATCACGGTGTGTTCACTGTTGATCCTCAACGTCTCGGAACCTGCAATTGCGTATCTGCTGGGGGTCCCCTTAGAAATGGTTGGGCTCGATCCGGGCCTCGCCGGCACGATCGCGTTTATTCTCGCCCTGCTCGCGGTCACATTCCTGCACGTCACGGTCGGCGAGATGGTTCCCAAGAATGCGGCGGTCAGTATGGCAGACCGCGCCGTGATGTTGCTCGCGCCTCCGCTGGTGTTCTTGGAACGAGTGCTGCGACCGATCATTCGCCTGTTGAACTGGTCAGCGAATATCATTCTTCGATTGTTCAAAGTCGAGCCTCAACAAGAAGTCACCTCCACATACACGCTGGAAGAAGTCCAATCGATTGTTGAGGAATCACAACGCACCGGGCTGGTCGATGACCACACCGGAATTATTTCTGGTGCGCTGAGCTTTTCCGATGTCCCGGCAGAAGAGGTAATGGTACCGATCGCTGACATCGTCTCGATTCAATCAAGTGACACCCCGGAGCGATTTGACCAAGCAGTCCGAAAAACGGGTCTCTCGCGGCTTGTCGTCGAGGACGCCAGTGACGGCACGATCATCGGTTACCTGCACATTAAAGACCTCATGTCGATCCCAAGTGATCGTTATACCGCACCAATACCGGTCAACCGCGTGCGTTCAATGGTCAACATCACCGTCGATAAACACATCGACGACGCACTGACCGTGATGCAACGGATTGGTGTCCACATGGCGCGTGTGCAGGACGGCTCCGGTGCAACCGTCGGCGTACTGTTCTTAGAAGACGTCATTGAAGTGTTGGTCGGAGAAATACGAGATGTCACACAATCCCAGACCGTCACCATTCGTCAACGCATGGGTAAAGCCGGCGGTGCGGCTGCTTCGTAGTAGTCAATTCCAGGCACCGGACACCCCTTTATTGCTAATGCGAACGATTTGCATTAATATCGGATGATGAATCATGGACCTTTGGAGTCCCTGGCCTCGTCAACGTTCGAAGGATCACTATGCTTACTCACCGGAGCCGCACGCTCGCTATAGCGGGAACAATTTCGGGTTGTGGACTCTTGTTCGCGGCCTGCACCACCGATGGCAGCGGCGACGCAAACAACTCCGATCCCACGGCAGCAGTTGTTGCTACCACGACGCAGGTGGGCTCTATCGCCGAACAAATTACCCAGTGTGCCGGGGGAGAAACACAAATCCTGATGAGCGCCGGCGATGATCCCCACCAATTCGAAGCCTCCAGTGCACAGATTGCCGATATGGTGACCGCCGATCTGGTGTTGATCAATGGGTTGGGGTTGGAAGCATCGATGCAGCGGTCCATTGAGAACGCCGAGTCCGATGGAGCCGAGGTCTTTGAAGTGGCACCACAACTGGATCCGCTGCCCCTGGGCGACGACCATGATCATGAACACGATCATGGCGAAAGCGAGGAATCACACGATCACGCCGGGCATGAACATGATCACGGTGAGGACGAAGAGTCTCATGAACATGGCAGCTATGATTCCCATGTTTGGTTGGATGTTGCGCGCATGGCCGATGGCGCGGAATTAATCGGTGAAAGGATTGCTGAAACCAGTGGGGATGACACCTACGTTTCGTGTGGTGCCGACGTGGCCGAGTCGTTACGCGAAACCGATGCTGAGATTGAAGATATTCTCGGCGAAATGGACTCGCCCCGACTCGTGACGGATCATGCTGCGTACGGGTATTTTGCTGACCGCTACGGTATCGAAATCAGCGGCGTCGTGATTCCCGGTGGTTCAACAGATGGCGAACCCTCCTCACAAGATCTGGCTTCCTTGACCAGCCTGCTCGACGATGAAGGTGCAGATGCCCTTGTCACCTCAAAAGCCAATACCAACCGTATGATTAGTGCTTTAGCACAGGAAACCGAACAAGATATTCCCGTCGTGGAGCTCTACGAAAGTGCGATCGGGGAGCCTGGATCAGATGCCGAAACATATCAGGGCGCGATGCTGTACAACGCCAATGCGCTGGCAGAAGCCGTAAACTAACCGTGCAAAACGACCAAGTGAAAGGTAACCGCTAAGTGGACTTGTACAACTGGCTGGTTGAACCATTCCAAGCAGGTTTCCAAATACGGGCTCTGCTGGGTGGACTCTTGGCCGCCCTCATGTCGAGTTTCGTCGGCGTGTGGCTTGTTTTGCGGGGCATGAGTTTCTTTGGTGACGCCTTCGTTCACGGCGTGGTCCCAGGTATAGCTGCGGCCGTGCTGTTCGATTTCTCACCATTTTTGGGCGCAGGCCTGGCAGCACTCGTCATGGTGAGCTTGCTCGAGTTGATTCACCGAACGACAACGCTGAAGGAAGACACCGCTATCGGACTGCTGTTTGTGGGCATGATGGCACTCGGCGTGGTGCTGATCTCTCGTGCGGATAGCTTTCAGGGGTCATTGACCGCCATCCTCTTTGGTGACGCCTTGGGTGTGACGTGGGGAGACATCCGGACACAGGTCATGTTTGTCATTGGTGTGGGTCTGTTGTCTCTGTTGCTGTATCGACCGTTGATGGCGCTGTCCTTTTCGCCCGATAAAGCACATGCCTTGGGGATGCGCCCTCAGCTCACGCACTGGCTGTTGCTGTTGATGATTGCAGCGGCCGTGATTGGTTCGTTCCAAGCCGTAGGTACGTTATTGGTCCTCGGTCTGCTGATTGGACCTGCCGCAACGGCAGCCTTACTGACGCGCACGGTACCGCATATGATTAGTGCATCACTCGTCATTGGTGTGGTCTCTGTTACGGTTGGGTTGATTCTCAGCTACCATTTAGGAACTGCTGCCGGCGCGTCGATGGCGCTCGTCGCCATCGTCGGTTTCTTCCTGGTGCTTACCATTCAAGAAGTGACAAAGACGCTGCGCCGACGCCAACGTAGCGCAATACCAGCTGAGCAAGGAGTCTCATGAGTCTCGTCGAAGCCCAAAATATTGTGTTGTACCGTGGTGCTCACCTTGCGGTCGGCGCATCGAGTTTTACGATCCCACGCGGCAAGATTACTGCGGTGATCGGGCCCAATGGGTCCGGTAAAACCACCGTGCTACAAGCCATCGCGGGAATTCTGTCCCCCAGTGCCGGCCAGATCATGGTGCTGGGTGAACCCGTCAAAGACGTCAAACACGACATCTCGTTTGTGATGCAATCCGTTGTGTTTCCGACCGGGACGCCGATTACGGTCAAAGACGTGGTGAGTATGGGGCGCTATGCCCAGCGTGGCTGGTTCGGTATGTTTCGTGCACAGGATCGTGCGGCAATCAACTATGCGATGCAGACGATGAATATTACTGACCTCAAGAGTCGACACCTCGAAGAACTCTCTGGCGGGCAACGTCAGCGTGTCTATGTAGCCCAGGGGATTGCCCAGGGCCATGAGATTTTGGTGCTTGATGAACCGATGACCGGGCTGGACCTGAAATCCCGACGGATCATCGATGAGGTGATCCACGCAGAAGTTGAAGAACACGGTCACTCGGTGGTTTTGACCACGCACGATCTCGATGAAGCTGCTGCGGCAGACCACGTGATTCTCATGGATGGGAAAGTGGTCGCCTCTGGTTCGCCAGAAGAGGTTTTGACCCGAGTAAACCTTGAACAAGCCTATGGTTTGGGCAGCTTGCACGAACCGGCCGATGTGAATGGCACAACCGTGGTGGAATTACCCGAATGCACCACTGATGGCGATGCTGACGATTGGGACGAACAACCGGCCGCGTACGGTGGACGTTCCGGGCGTTATGACGCGTTTTGAGCACACTGCGGGCACAGCCCGTAAACTTCCATGGTGTGGTTGACGTCGATATAACCGAAATCGGTAGCGACGTTATCTGCCCATTGCTCGATCTTGGGAGCTTCGATCTCTTGGGTCGCTCGGCAGTTACGGCACACCAGATGATGATGGTGACCCGTTGCAGCACATTTCCGAAACAGGGTCTGACCATCGTCGAGAGCCAAAATGTCGACCACACCGTCTTCAACCTGAGACTGTAATACCCGGTACACGGTGGCCAGCGAGACTGAACGACCAGTGTCGGCTACCGACTGGTGGACTTGCTGAGCCGACTGGAAATCGGCACTACCGTCCAAAATTTCATCAATGGCCTGTTTTTGCCACGTGTTGCGTGTGCGCGGCCGGGACGATGAAGTTGACGACACTGTGGATTGCTCTCCTTCAGACGTGGTGAACTCGGCCTATAGTGTAACAAGGATCTGCGACAGACCGAAGAGTTCGGTAGTGGATACGCTAACTGTGACTGTTAACTTCATTTGGCGGTTTTTGCAGGTTCGTTTGGCGGTCTTCGTCGTGTCGCTTGCCGGTCCGAGAGAATGGGAATGACTGGCCTGAAGCATGTTAGCCACTCAGGATATTCCGTGGTGTGGCCGTTGCTTACAGTCCGAAGGCTCCGCCGCTGACGAGGATGACGATACCTAGGCCGATGAGGACGGCCGGAAAGAGAATATGTTCCCACCGTTCCAGGGCTTCTGCAATGGGTTTTCTGGAGCTAATCCACTTGGCCAGGAATACGAGAGCGGCAACGAGCAATAAGAAGACGATGCAGTAGGCCAGCACTGCGCTCCAGCTGACGCTGACGAACACTGGCACATAAACACCGATGTTGTCGCCACCGTTGGCGAAGGTCACTGCCGCGACGATCCAGACCGAGACACGTTTGCCTTCGATTTGTGCTTCGTCATCGTCGTCTTGGCCGCGATTGCGCCAGGCCTGCCATGCTGCCCAGAGTCCGAGCCCCAGGGGGATCAGACCGAAGTACGGCAGTATGGCTTCAGGCAGGAGCACTTGGGCACCAAAGGCTGCTGCTACCGCAGCGCCTAAAATGCCCAGGAATCCTAGATATTGTCCCGCCAGGATGCGGCGAGTGGTGCCTGGTTGTCCCTGGCCTCGCCCGAAGAACAGCGACAGGATGACGATGTCATCAATGTTGGTGACGATAAACAGCCCGATCGCCTGCAGGATGGAGGAGACGATCACGCGCTGAACTCCTCGTCGCCAGCACATCCGGTAACAGTGCAGACCGGATCAATGCAGGGGGCAGCTTCGTCAACGGCCAGGGTCGTGTCCACCAACGCTGTCAGTGCCTGAGCCAAGTGTGGGTCTGCGATCTCATAGCGGGTTTGGCGTCCCTGATGCTGTCCGACCACAATGCCACAGTCGCGCAAACAGGCCAGATGGTTGGATACATTGGAAGGGGTCAGCCCAAGATCGCGGGCAAGCACTGCCGGATATTCAGGCCCCTCCAACAGCGTCAACAGAATTCGGGACCGTGTCGGATCGGCCATGGCTCGACCCAACCGGTGCATCACATCTAAACGAACAGCATTAATCAGCATAGGCTGAACTATACAGCGGATACTGAACTAGCGCTCTCCGAATTTCCCAATGTTGCATTATCGGTCGCAGCTGGGCGATGGGGACGAGCGGTGCCGGGCATCAGGCGTAGCGTCTTGCAGCGGATGGCTTGCAAGACGTCTCGCCCAAAGTTTTGAGGCTCACACGAATTCAAGCATTTGGGTGTCTTGCAGCTCTGTCTTGCAACGAAAGTCTAGAATGGTGTCAACAACGTGGGTTGTAAGACAGTGTGAGGTGGCATGAATAAACTTATTGGGTATGCGCGGGTGTCGACTCGTGGCCAGCAGGCCGATCGGCAAATCGAGGACTTAGTGGCCGCTGGTGTTCGGCGCGATGACCTGTATGTCGATCATGGCGTCTCTGGGGCTCGAACCTCCCGTCCAGGCTTCGATCAAGCTCTCGCAGCACTACAGTCCGGTGACACGTTGGTGATTGCCACGTTGGACCGGTTGGGCCGGTCCACCCAGAGCATGCTGACTTTCGCTCAGCAGCTGCGGGAGCGGGGTGCGGGGTTGCGGGTGCTCAATCTGGGCGGTGGAGATGTGGATACCTCCACGCCAATGGGGTCGATGGTGTTCACGGTGATGGCCGCGTTGGCGCAGATGGAATTGGATATCAAGCGTGAACGGATCACCGATTCGGTGGCCAAGCGCCGAGCCGCTGGCAAAGATCTGGGCGGCCGACGCCGCGCCTTTACCGACAGTCAGATCCGTAGCGCGATGAAACTCATTGACGCCGGGGAGCCAGCTACCCAGGTGGCCCGTGATTTTGGCATGTCCCGAGCTACCCTGTACCGGCGTATCCAACAGCTCTCCGTCGGCGACAGCCAAGTATTAGCCGAGTAAACTGGCCTCATAGCGGCCCACATATCGACAAGGACGTCGTGGCTATGGCCAGAGACCAGCGTTTCTCGACTGCAGGCGAGACCGCCGTGCGCGAGCATACGGCCAAGTTCCGGTGGCATGTTCTGCGGCGACACGTTGAAGATGGCACTCCGTTGACGCAACTGGCCGGTCTTGAAGGCATCGGGGTGCGGACGTTACAGCGCTGGCTAGCGGCTTACCGACGGGATGGTGTTGCCGGATTGCTGCCGGTTGTACCGAAACGTGCACGCCGCACGCATCCGGAACTGCAGACGTTGATCGAGGGGCTGGCCTTGAGCAAACCCAAACTGTCGACCGCTGCGATCACTCGCAAAGCACAGGCGAAAGCGACCCAGCGAGGCTGGCCGATGGTCTCGTACAGCACCGTGCGCGCCATCGTCACCGCGCTGGATCCGGGTATGGTCACGCTGGCTCACCAGGGGTCGGCGGCTTACCGGGACAACTACGAGATGATCTGGCGGCACCGGGCCGAGCAGCCCAACGCGACTTGGCAGGCCGATCACACCGAACTCAACATTGTCATCCTGGATACCAATCAGCAACCCGTCCGGCCCTGGATGACCGGAATCCTGGATGATCACTCCCGGGCCGTGTGTGGCTACATGGTCTTTCTCGGAGCACCATCAGCGATGAACACCGCCTTGGCCTTGCGTCATGGGATCTGGCCAAAGAACGATCCCGACTGGCCGATGTGTGGGGTCCCAGATCGGCTCTATGTCGATCATGGTCCAGATTTCACGAGCGACCATCTGGCACAAACGGCCAAGGACGTGCGTTTCGAAATCATCTACTCCACGGTGGCCAGACCCCAGGGCCGGGGGAAGAGCGAGCGGCTCTTCGGCACCATCAACACCGAGCTGCTGGCCGACTTGCCCGGCCACCTCAGCCAGGACCAGCGGCACCCGAAGCCAGTGTTGACCCTGCCGGAACTCGATGCAGCGATCGGGTCGTTCATCGCCGAGACCTATCACCAACGCGAACACCCAGAAATTGACGCTACCCCGAGACCTGGATCGGTGATGGGTGGTTGCCACGACTGCCGGAAAGTATCGATGACCTCAACCTGCTGCTGCTGACCGTGGCCAAACCCCGGATCGTGCACCGCGACGGTATCCACTTCCAAGGTTTGCGCTATGTCTCGCCCCTGCTGGCTGCTTATGTCAAAGAACCGGTGGTGATCCGCTGCGATCCTCGCGATATTTCCGAGATTCGGGTCTTCCATAAAGGCCAATACATCTGCAAAGCCGTCAACCCTGAGCACGCTTCGGCCACGGTCAGTCTCAAAGATATCCAAGCGGCACGCTCCGCCCGGCGACGCCAACTGCGTGGCCAGATCAATGAGCGCATCACCGTGGTCACCTCGTCCCAGCCCACCCCACCGTCCGTGTCTGGGTCACCGCCAGAAGAACCTGGGTGGAAGAAACCGAAACTTCGCACATATCTGGAGGATGACTGATGGCACCGCAGCGATTCGTCGTCACGAAACAACACCGCAGATTCGTGGAATTTGCTGACGCCGTGCGCCGACAACGCACCATCGGCATCTGTTACGGACAAGCAGGAACCGGCAAAACACTGTCCGCACGCCGCTATGCCAACTGGCATAAAGCCGAAGCCCTGCTGCAGGAATGGGGCCCCAGAGACGACTCAGACTATAAGGTCTACGCTGCCCTGGCCCAGAAACGTACCGTGTTCTTCACCCCCGAAGTGCTGTCCACTCCGCGGCAATTCAAAGATGACCTCGCCCACATCACTGCTCGTGTCTCAATCTGCATTGACCAGCATCTCGAAACCCTCGGCAAACTCACCGGGCCACCCAAAATGCGTACTAAAAATATTGACCTGATTATCATCGATGAATCCGAACGCCTGCGTCCCAGCGCTATCGAATACCTCCGAGATCGCTACGACCGCACCAATACCGGGCTGATCCTGATTGGTATGCCCGGCATCGAAAAACAGTTCAGCCGCTACCCCCAGCTCTACAGCCGGGTCGGCTTCGCCCACGAATACCGCCCCCTGGCCGAGGAAGAACTGCGCTTTGTCCTGGAACGACGCTGGCGCAAACTCGGTCAAACCCTTGACCCCGAGGACTACACCGACGCCCAAGCCATCGCCGCGATCGCCCGCATCACCCGGGGCAACTTCCGCCTCGTCGACAGACTCTTCACTCAAATGGAACGCATCATGAAGATCAACGAGTTGCACACCATCACCGACGACGTCGTTGAAGCAGCCCGATCAACTCTGGTGGTTGGCCTGACCTGAAGCCGCCAAATGAAGCTGCAAAATCCCGCCAAACGAAGTTAACAGTCACAACGCTAACCGTGCAATTATCCCAACACAAAGCTACAGTTGGGGATGTGAAAATTGCTCAACAGCTCGGCACAAGACGTGTCATACGACGAAAATCCTTGAACGGTGCCAATCTTGCTGGAGGAATTATTCAATGAATCGACCCGTAATTCTCAGTGTCGATGTGCTCGCTGCGTGGATGGGCATAGACCGTACGGATAACTCCTTGCCGGATCACAGCACCGTTGAGGTTCGCACCCGGATGTTGTCGAATCAGTTATCGGAGCAGCCCGAGGGGTTCGCAGCGCCCACACCGATGCCGGCACGCGGGAAGCTCGTGATCTGGGATGTGCGCTGGTCTGCGACCGATCACAGTCAAAACCACGAAGCATACCGCCAAGGACACCTGCCCGGTGCCGTGTATGTGTCGATGACCAGTCACCTGGCCGGTCATGGCTCGCCCGCTATGGGACGTCATCCGCTGCCGGGCCCGGCAGAGTTTACCGAATCTGTGCGGATGCTGGGGCTCAACGACGACGACACCGTCGTGGTCTACGATGCAGTCGCTTCAGCTGCGGCCGCACGCGCCTGGTGGTTGCTGCGGTACGCGGGGATGCAAGAAGTCTATGTCCTGGACGGTGGACTGGAGGCCTGGCGCGCAGCAAATCTGCCGCTACAAGCCGGTGAAGTCCTCCCGCGCATCGGTTCCGCCTACCTGTCCTGGGGCAAAATGCCGGTGCTCGACACCGAAGACGTCGCGACGTTCGTACGATCGGACGGTGTCCTGCTGGACGCACGAGCCCCTGAGCGATACAGCGGGGAAGTTGAACCGCTTGACGCCGTTGCAGGACATATCCCGGGCGCCATCTCTGCTCCGGGATCAGCCCTGACCCAAGAAGCAGGCACCTTCTTGTCAGCACAGTCGCTGCGCGAGCACTTCGCGCAATTCGGCGCGACGAACGATGCTGCCGTGGCCGCTTATTGCGGCTCTGGGGTCACTGCTTCTAAAACGGTGCTGGCGCTTGCCTTAGCCGGTGTTGAGGCCGCACTGTATCCGGGGTCCTGGTCGGCCTGGTCTGCTACCCGTGGCATGCCCGTCGCCACAGGCGAAGACCCTGGTGAAATGCCAGACGACGCATAGCGCATCAGCCCTGAATTTTTCGCCTTTCGGTCACTAGACTGAGGCATGCACCCACTGTCAGCGTTGTTCAGGAGAGAACATGTCAACGATCTTTACCAAAATTATTGACGGCCAACTGCCGGGCCGCTTCATATGGCAGGACGAGCAATGCGCTGCTTTTTTAGATATCGGGCCGCTGGCGTATGGCCACACGTTGGTCGTTCCGCGTGAAGAAATTGATATGTGGACCCAAGTGCCCGAAGAACTCAACGCACATCTGTACACAGTCGCTTCGCGCATCGGGAACGCACAGGTGACCGCACTGGGTGCGGCGCGGGCTGGGATGATGATCGCAGGATACGAAGTGCCGCATCTGCACCTACATGTGTTCCCAACCCAGTCGCTGGCGGATTTCGACCTGAGCAAGGTGATGCGCGATCCTGATCAGGACAAGATGGACGAGGCCGCAACGAAGTTGCGTGCGGCACTTCGCGAAGCCGGTCACGGCGAGTTCATCCCCGCCGACTAATGCAGCGAGGCCTCGGCGGCTTTGAGTGCTTGTCGGAACCGTTTCTCGCTCACACTGGTGGCCGTGCCCAGCTCTTGGGCAAACAACGAGACTCGCAGTTCTTGCAGTTGCCAAAAGAGGTCGCTGATGGCAACCGGGGTGGGTACACCCTCGGGGGCCCGTTCTTTCAGGCTTTCATATTCTTTTTCTAGCCCTTGCACGAGCTGCATATTCAGACCATCGCGTTGTAGGGCGCCCCCGGCATCCAACTTGTCCATGCGCAGGCCAATACCCTCCAGATAGCGCGGCACATGACGCAAGTTCGCCCACCCGGTGCCCGACACAAACCGCCGGGCTACTAATTGGTCGTGGTGGTTTCGTAGATCTGCTGCCGCGGCCGCTAAGCTCAACGAACGGATTTTTCGGATACGACGATCCACATCTCGTGACAGATTCAAAATCGTTGCCACCACGCTGGTCACCTGGAATGTGGTGTCGATGAGGTGTTCTTGCACCGTTTGGGCCACCCGTTGGTAGTCCCGCTGGCGCATCGGTAGGCTCTCGGGAAGTAACGCGTCAATTGCCGTGCGGGCGCAGTCAGCTACCAGCGCTGCACTATTGGGATAGGGCGAGTGCGCAAACGCGAGCTTCTCGGTAGCCGAAAGGTGATCCAGGATATAGCGCTGTGGATCCGGTAGGTCTGCTTGCAACAGCGCTATCACACCCCCACGATGTACGGCTTGCTGCTCGCCGGCCGTGCGCATCACCACGAGTGCAGCCGATGGCGTAGCGCCCTGCTCGGCTTGTAGTGCGGGGTAGCCCGTGACGTCTTGATTCGCCGTGCCAGTCCAGATGGCAGTCTGTATCGTCTCGGGAATATCGCCGATGCTCCAGCTCGTGAGTCCCGTTTGCGGTTCAAAAGAAGCAGTACTTGCAGGGTGCTCAGCAGTGGGAGGAGTCTGAGGAGTGGCCTTGGCGTTGGTCTTGGACGGTGTACCGGGCGTGTGAGGTGACGAGTTTTGCTGACCGGGCAGTGCCACACCCTGGGCGTTGGCCGCGTCGGTCAACGACGCCGCGAGGGCCGTCTGATTTTGTCCGGCCAACTCTCGCTGTAACCTGCCCAAGTCGTCATCGGTCCCCAGGATGGCGCCGCGCTCATCCACGACCTGATAGGTAAAGCGCAGGTGCGGTGGCAGTTTTTCGGGAGCCCAGTCGTCGAGTTGTACGTATTGGTGCTTCGTGTGGCGTAGGAAGGCGTTGAGTGCTTCAAAGAAGTTCGTTGTTGCAGGGTCGTGGCCAGCGAGCTCCTGTGCTGCAGCCCGGGCGGTATCGGGAGCAGGTACGAGGTGTTTGCGAACTGGCTTTGGCAAACCTCGAATGAGTGCGGTGATGAGTTCGGTGCGCAGTCCAGGGATTAACCAATCAAAGCGTTGCTGGTCTATCTGATGCAGCAACGCGACAGGAACGGTTACTGTGACGCCGTCGGTACGCGGTCCGGCGGGTTCTCCTGTACCAGAGGCATCCGCCCCAATGGCAGCCACCGGGGTAAACTCATAGTGCAGGGGCAGCTCGACGTCGCCGGTGGCAGTGGGATGGTGAAAGACATCCGGGAATTCATGCGGGTCAACATCTTGAGCGCCTTCGGCAAGCAACTGGGACGGGTCAATATCTAACAGGTCTGGGTTCTGATGCCGTTCGCGACGCCACCACGCATCGAAATGCCGCTGGGAGACCGCATCCGCAGGGACTCGCGCATCGTAAAATGCAAAGAGGACGTCTTCGGAGACCATGAGGTCGCGCCGACGCATCCGGGTTTCCATTTCCTCGACTTGCGCCATGCGTTCCAGGTTGCGTTTGAAGAAGTGGTGGCGAGTATTCCAGTCACCCTCGATGAGCGCATGACGGATGAACAACTCACGAGCAACGTCACGATCGACGTGGTAATACCGCACGGGTCGATCGGCGACGATCGTGACTCCAAAGACCGTGACGCGTTGTCTAGCCATGGCCGTGCCTTGTTTTCGGGACCAATAGGGCTCCGAGGTGCTGCGCTTGGCGACCGAGCCGGCGGCCTCTTCGATCCATTCGGGCTCAATGGCAGCAACCTGGCGGGCCCACAGCCGTGAGGTTTCCACAAGTTCAGCGGCCATCACAAAATCATGGCGTTTCTTGAACAGCCCAGAACCTGGAAAGACCGCAAAGCGTGTCCCGCGAGCGCCCTGGTAGTTCTTACGTCGTTCATCCCACGAGCCAATCTGTGAGAGCATGCCGGTCAGTAGCGCCTTATGGACACCATCATGGTGTTTGACGGCGTCGATTTGTGCGTTGCGGGGCGAGGTGATGCCGACTTCCCGAGTGATCTGACGCAATTGGCGCACCAGGTCCTGCCACTCGCGAACCCGCAGGTAATTGATGAATTCTCGGCGACAGAGCTTGCGGAACTGGTTGCCAGACAGTTCGTGTTGCTGTTCGTGGAGATAATTCCACAGGTTTAACAGCGCCGAGAAGTCTGACTTGTCATCGGTAAACCGGCCGTGGAGCTCATCGGCTGCTGCCCGGTGTTCTTCTGGTCGTTCTCGCGGATCTTGAATGGTCAGCCCCGCGGTGAGCACCAGCAGTTCGGCCACGACGTTGAGGTCCTCGGAGGCCAAAATCATACGGCCTAAACGTGGGGCAACCGGCAGCCGCGCCAGACGACGACCCAGGGGAGTGATGGTGCCGGCTTTGAAGGTCCGGGTCGTCCAACGTCCCCCGCGGCCCCGTACCCGGGTGGGCCGGCCGGTGTTCAGGGCGCCTAATTCGGTCAAGAGGGTGACGCCATCGGTAATTTGTTTGTGCTCCGGTGGCTGTAAGAACGGGAAGTCTTCAAGTTCTGCGGCCGTAGTGATGATGTTGATCGAGGCCATGTGCAAAATGACCGAGGCCAGCGAGGTGCGCAAAATCTCCGGGTCGGTAAATTCCGGGCGGGCTTCGAAATCCTCTTCGGAATACAGCCTGATAGCAATGCCGGGGCTGGTTCGGCCAGCACGTCCCGAGCGTTGCTGGGCCGATGCCTGCGAGATACGTTCAATAGGCAGACGCTGGACCTTGGTGCGCTGAGAATAGCGCGAGATCCGAGCGGTGCCGGTATCGATCACGTATTTGATCCCGGGAACAGTCAGTGAGGTTTCGGCAACGTTGGTGGCCAACACGATGCGCCGGTTGCTTCCGGGACGAAACACGCGCTGCTGATCTTGTAGCGATAAGCGTCCGAACAGCGGCAGAATGTCTGCTTTCGACAGGCGGGGATGTCGAGCCAGACGGGTACTGAGCACATCGGCTGCGTCACGAATTTCGCGCTCACCGGGAAAGAATACCAACATATCGCCGGGTTCTTCACCGGCGAGTTCTTCAACGGCATCCGCAATGGCATCCAGCGGATCGCGGGCCTCTTCCAAGTCGTCGGCTTCATCATCCGGATCATCGGCCAGAGCTTCTTGTTGGAGGGGCCGGTATCGGATTTCGACGGGATACGTGCGACCGGAGACCTCGATGATGGGCGCAGGCTCACCGCTGGCATCGGCGAAATGCTCAGCAAACGACTCTGGATCGATCGTGGCCGAAGTAATAATGACTTTCAGATCATCACGTGTGGCCAGTAGCCGTTTGAGATAACCCAAAAGGAAGTCGATGTTCAGGCTGCGCTCGTGGGCTTCATCGATGATAATCACTGAGTAGCGGGACAACGTAGGGTCGTGTTGAATTTCGGCTAATAAAATACCGTCGGTCATCACCTTGAGCTGGGTCCCAGCAGAGATTTCCGAAGTAAAGCGCACCTGGTACCCGACGGTGTCCCCGGTGCCTTGACCGAGTTCTTCGGCAACACGGTCAGCAACGGAACGCGCGGCAATGCGACGAGGCTGCGTGTGACCGATCATGCCGGCGTCGGCCAAACCCATAGCCAAACACATTTTGGGCAGTTGTGTGGTCTTCCCCGAACCGGTTTCACCGGCAACAATCAGTACCTGGTGTTCGGCCAGCTGGGCCATAATCTGGTCTCGGTGTTGTGAGACCGGTAGCTCTTCGGGAAACGCGATGGCAGAGAAATCGAGCGACGATGCATTGGACATGATGCCGAAATTCTACGGGAGGAGCTACAACTTTGCGCACCTGCGACGCTGATAGCCCAAACACACCGGTGAGAATGCACAACACCGGGTGACCAACCGCTGGCCACCCGGCATTGGCGGGAGCGTTAGCGAGGCGAGGTGACCGTCACGAGTTGTTTATTGACGAACTCATCCATACCCAGCGGGCCGAGTTCACGGCCGAAGCCCGAGCGCTTGACGCCACCGAATGGCAGATCTTCGCCACCCATGTTGAATGCGTTGATATGCACCATGCCAACCTCGAGACGATCTGCGACGGCCTGGGCACGCTGCTCGTCGGTGGAAAAGACCGATCCACCCAGTCCATAAACCGAGGAATTCGCCAACTCAATGGCTTCGTCTTCGGACTGAACGCGATAGATCATCACGACCGGGCCGAAGAGTTCTTCAGAATATGCTCGCGAGGTCTCAGGGATATCGGTCAGCACGGTCGGGGCAACATAGTAGCCAGGCAGATCGGGGCGCTCGCCGCCAACCTGCACTGTGGCACCAGCTTTGCGTGCTTCCTCAATCTGGTCCATCAGCCCCACAGCGGCCGCCTCAGAGGACAACGGTGCGTACTCGCCGCGGTTGGCGTCCGCAGGATTGCCCGGAGTGAGTTCTTGGGCAAGGTTGGACAGCTCCGCGACAAATTCATCATAGATATCGTCCATGATGATTAACCGTTTATTCGAAGTACACGTTTGACCTGCATTCGACAGTCGAGAGAACAACGCGCGACGGGCGGAGTCCGGCACATCAGCAGAATCCAACACAATGTAGGGGTCAGAACCGCCCAGTTCCAGCACGGCCTTCTTCAGATGCCGTCCGGCTTGTTCAGCCACGGCCGAACCGGCGCGTTCGGAACCGGTGAGAGACACACCTTGAATGCGTGGATCAGCAATGATGGTGGAGATCTGCTCGTGGGTGGCGAATACGTTGAGATATGCCCCCTCGAGTACTCCGGCTTCACGCATATATGATTCGATTTTCAGCGCGGTACCCGCACAGATTTCGGCGTGTTTGAGCAGCACCGTGTTGCCGAGCATGAGGTTTGGTGCGGCAAAGCGGATCACTTGGTAGTAGGGAAAGTTCCACGGCATAATCCCCAAAACCGGCCCAACGGGCCTACGACGCAATATTGCGGTTTGGCCATCGATATTTTTCAGTTCTTGATCTGCAGTGAGCCGCTCGCCTTCGTTGGCGTAATACCGAATGATGCGCGCACAGTATTTGACTTCGCCGATGGCTTCGCGAGTGTTCTTTCCCATTTCCAACGTGGCCTGAGCCGCCAGCTCTTCGGCATTTTGCTCAAAGAGGTCCGCAAGTTTCAGCAGTACTTTGCCGCGTTGTGACATGGCCATGGCAGACCAGGCCGTGTAGGCCTGTGCTGTATTTGCAAGATGCTGTTGAATGTCGTCATCTGTGGCGAAAGAAAACTCTTCGATGAGTTCGCCAGTGGCTGGATTTTGAATCCGATACGTTGCGCTCATGTCATCCCTAGGGCTCGTAACAGGTGGTGTCGAACATCAATCTAAACCAACCTGGCCTCGAAATCACGGGCTGCGCAGCGAAGTGGACATGCAAAGAAGTACACCCGGTGATAACGGTTGAGCATGACAGCTCAATGGGCATAGAAAAAGCTCCACGGTGGCGTTGTAGGACCATGTGGAGCTGGTGCCCCCGACAGGAATCGAACCTGTGGCCTTCTGCTCCGGAGGCAGACGCTCTATCCCCTGAGCTACGGAGGCGGGGATCCAGTGTGCACCGTGTTGGTTCGACCGGACCCTGAACACCCTACCGCAAAAACCAGCGCCAATGAAACACGAGGTTGGATTCGCCACCCAATCTCGTGAAACTCTGCATTAAAGGTGCCGAGCTATGACACGATCGCTAAACTTGGTCTCGTGAATCCTGAAACTCTTTCTGAAGCTCTTGCCCACATATTGCACGCTGCAATCGAGGCGGGCGAAATTGACCTGCCAGCAGATGCGGTACCCGAAGCCCCACGCGTGGAACGACCGAAGTCCAGAGACCACGGGGATTGGGCCACCAATATCGCCATGCAACTGGGCAAGAGAGCTGGCATGAACCCACGCCAGTTCGCTGAGGTGCTGGCGCCAAAGTTGCAGGCCTTCGACGGTATCGCCAACGTCGAAATTGCCGGACCGGGCTTCATTAACATCACGCTCGATGCGGCTGCAGCCGGTGACCTTGCCCGTATCATCGTGGAAGCCGGTGAGGAATTCGGACGCAATGACCAGGCCGCAGGTGATGTGATCAACCTCGAATTTGTCTCGGCCAACCCCACCGGGCCACTGCATATTGGGCACACCCGCTGGGCAGCGCTGGGCGATGCGATTAGTCGTTTGTTGCGTGCTTCAGGCGCACAGGTCACCAACGAGTACTACATCAATGATTATGGTGCTCAACTGGAAACATTCGCGTCATCGGTGTGGGCTCGGATGCACGGCAACGATGTGCCAGAGGGTGGTTACCCGGGCAAATACGTCCATGAAATCGCCGAGACCATTCTGGCCGAAGATCCCAGCATCAAAGACAAAACTTATGAAGAGGCCCTAACGCAGTTGCGCACGCGCGCCTACGAACTGCAGCTGGCAGATATCCAAGAAACCCTCGATGACTTTGCAGTCCACTTTGACGTGTGGTTTTCCGAGTCGGCACTGCACGAAGGCGGTGCAGTGGAAGATGCGTTACAACGGCTCAAAGCACAGGGGCACACCTTTGAAGACGATGGCGCCTTCTGGTTACGGACCACAGACTTTGGTGATGATAAAGACCGTGTCCTGATCAAGGCCGATAACAAACCAACCTATTTTGCTGGCGACGCTGCCTACTACCTGTCCAAGAAAGATCGCGGCTTCGCGCAGAAGATTTACCTGCTTGGCGCCGACCACCACGGTTATGTGAATCGTCTTCGCGCGCTGGCCGCATGTGCCGGTGACGACATGGACGAAAACATCGAGATCCTGATCGGTCAGCTCATTTCAGTCGATGGTGCACGGCTATCCAAGCGTGCCGGGAATATCATCGAACTCAAAGACCTTATCGAATGGTTGGGTGTCGACGCCCTGCGGTACTCACTGGCGCGGTACCCCAACGATTCCCCAATGGAGATTGATCCTGATCTCTTGCGAGCACAGACCAATGACAACCCGGTTTTCTATGTGCAATACGCCCACGCTCGCTCGCGTTCTGCAGCGCGGACGGCGGATGCACAGGGGGTCCTGCGCGAAACCGAGACCTTCGATGCCGCCGCACTGGACCACCCGACGGAAGAAGAACTGCTGGCTAAACTGGCACAGTTCCCAGCCATAGTGGGCAATGCGGCCAAACACCGTCAACCACACCGTGTAGCCCGTCATCTCGAATCCATCGCCGCCGCCTATCACGCTTGGTATGCTGCAGCACGCATCGTGCCTGCCCCACACCACGACGGCACAAAGCCTGTTCCACAAACCGTGAACTACTCCCGCCGTTGGCTCAATGACGCCACTACCCAGGTACTGGCAAACGGTCTTGGGCTGCTGGGAGTCTCAGCACCGGAGAAAATGTAATGCAATCACCACTCGCCCCCGCATGGTTGACCGTGCCACAAGACACTGCTGCGCTGGATCCCAACATCTTCTCAACCGGGGTCGATCGCAAGGACGCCGAAGTCACAGTCCAAGGCATCGGTGTGACCGAATTAGTCGAACGATTCGGCAGTCCACTGTGGGTGCTGGACGAGGATGATTTCCGCGCCCGAGCACGAGCGTATGCCGATGACTTCAATGCTGCATTCTCCGAGTTGTGCGGGGGAGTCGACGTCTTCTACGCGTCGAAAGCATTGCTGACCGTCCAGGTTGCTACCTGGGTCAAAGAAGAAGGCCTGTTTATGGATACGGCCTCGGGTGGTGAACTCGCGATCGCATTGCGGGCGGGGACTGACCCGGCCAAGATCGGGTTGCACGGCAATAACAAATCGGATGAAGAACTCCAGACCGCTATCACCCAACAAATCGGCCGCATCGTTGTCGACTCGCTGCCAGAACTGCACCGCGTGGACAACTTGGCGACCGAACTCCGACTGAGCGCCAATGTGATGCTGCGCCTCACCCCGGGGGTGGATGCGTCAACCCACGAACACATTGCTACCGCTCATGAGGATCAAAAATTCGGGTTAACGATGACTCCGGCCCCAAACGCTGAGACGTCCGTTGCTTATCAGGCGGTGCATTTCGCCGCATCAGCAGACCGCATTAACTTCGTCGGGCTCCATTCGCATATCGGCAGTCAGATCTTTGATTCATTGGGTTTTGAAACCGCTGCTACCCGCATGCTGGAGTTCATTGCTCTACTCGACTCCGAGGGGATCCGTATCCACGAGCTCGATATCGGCGGTGGGTACGGCATCGCCTACACCGAGGCTGATGAACCGGTTGCTCCAGGCGTGATTGCCAACAATTTGGCCGCACACATCAAACAAGAAATCCAGCGCCTGGGCATCACCTGTCCTCGAATTTCTATTGAACCTGGACGCTCCATCGCCGGACCTGCCGGAATGACCATCTACACAGCGGGCACGACGAAGACGGTATGGGCCGAACACGACGGTGAGCATCACCCACGCCGCTATGTGGCTGTCGACGGGGGAATGTCAGATAACCCTCGGCCGGTTTTATACGACGCGGATTACACTGCAGTCTTAGCCAATCGCATCAGTAGCGCACAACCGGTGCTGTCTCGGGTCGTCGGTAAACACTGCGAATCCGGTGACATCGTGGTGAATACGGTCTATCTACCCGAAGATACCGATCACGGCGATCTGGTGGTGGTCCCTGCAACCGGCGCCTACGGCCATGCCATGAGTTCCAATTACAACATGCTGCCACGACCAGCGATTGTGGCCGTCAAGGACGGCACAGCCCGTGAAATTATTCGCCGTGAGACGTATAAAGACCTGTTTGCCCGTGAAGTCGAAATGTAACGTGCCGACCATGACTGGACTACAATAACCACACGGTGCCTAAACTCTTTCAACGCTTACTCGGAGGACCATGACGACTGCATCTGATACACCAGCCCTGAATATCGCATTGTTGGGCGGTGGAACCGTCGGATCACAGGTTGCTCGTATTCTCACCGAAGATGCCGCATCACTCACCGGGCGTATCGGCGCCGAACTGAACCTGACCGGAATTTTTGTTCGAAACCCGCAGGCAACCAGAGACTTTCAACTACCTTCCGAGTACTACAGCGATGACGTTGATGAAGTCATGGATGGCGCTGACATCGTGGTGGAGCTCATCGGCGGTATCGAGCCAGCACGCGAACTCATCCTCAAAGCGATTTCCCAAGGCGCCAACGTCGTCACCGGGAATAAAGAACTGCTTGCCACCCACGGCAATGAGCTCTATGAAGCAGCAGCCCAAGCCGGTGTCCAGCTCTCCTTTGAAGCCTCAGTGGCCGGTGCTATTCCGATTCTGCGGCCGCTGCGCGATTCGCTATCGGGCGATAAGATCACGCGCATCATGGGTATCGTTAACGGCACCACCAACTATATCTTGGACCAGATGGATTCGACCGGTGCTTCCTTCAACGACGCCTTGGCCGAGGCGCAGCGTTTGGGCTATGCCGAGGCAGATCCGGCCGCCGACGTAGAGGGCCAGGACGCCGCAGCGAAAGTGGCCATCCTGGCACACCTGGCGTTTCATGCGCCCTTTACCCTGGACCAGGTCTATACCGAGGGCATTACCGATGTATCCGACCTCGACCACAAATCGGCTGCCGAAGCCGGCTACATCATTAAACTGTTGGCCATCGCCGAACAGCTTGAGGACCCAGAAGGGGTTGTGCTGCGCGTGCATCCGACCCTGTTGCCACGTGAGCATCCACTTGCTTCGGTTCGCGGAGCCTATAACGCCGTCTTCGTGGAAGCAGAAAATGTCGACGAACTCATGTTCTATGGACCTGGGGCAGGGGGCTCAGCTACGGCATCTGCGGTCATGGGTGACGTCATGTCGATTGCTAAACGCCGACTACGCGGCGGTCCTGGCAGAACCCACACGGCACGTCGTGAGCTAGAATGCCTCGATATCGGAGAATCGACGACCCGGTACATGGTCGTTGTACGTGCGGCGGATGCTTCCGGGGTGTTGGCCAAGGTTGCCGGCACATTTGCCGACCACGGAGTCTCGATCAAATCCATGAATCAAACCCCGGATGAAGCCTCGAGCGATGACGAAAAGACTGCACTGTTGGCGTTTATTACCCACCGTGCCAAAGAGTCGCAACTGGCCCAGACGCTAGAAGCCACCAAGGGCTTGGACGTCGTCAACGAGGTGCTATCTGTCATGCGGGTAGAAGGTAAATAACCGTGGCATCACCAGCCACCACACCACCAGCAAACCGAGTGCCAGCCGGTATCGTCGCCAACATTAAGGTGCCGGCCACCTCGGCGAACCTCGGCCCCGGATTCGACTGCGCAGGGATTGCGGTTGCGCTCTATGACGAGGTGGAAGTTCGTACCACCGACGCCGGATTTAGCGCCGAGATCGAAGGCGAAGGGCACAACTATCTGCCCACCGATGCCCGCCATCTCATCATCACCCAGATCAGAATGCGTCTGGAAACCCTCGGCTGGCATCTGCCGGGGTTGAAGCTCAAGGCAATAAATCGGATTCCTCACTCACGCGGACTCGGCTCGTCAGCTGCAGCACACATTGTCGCCGCCATGGCCGTCAAGGCGTTGCTGCCACCGGATGCAGGCGTGACCGACGAAGATCTCTTACAGTGGGCTTCGGAGGCGGAGGGGCACCCCGATAATGTTGCGCCGGCAGTCTATGGTGGTTTGACCCTGTCATGGAACGAACACCGTGCCACCGGTGACATTTACCGTGCCATCCATTTAGCGCCCCATCCCGACATCACCCCGGTGGTGGCCATTCCAGCAAAACCCTTGTCCACGGCAGCGGCTCGAACATTATTGCCGAGTACGGTGCCGTATTCCGAAGCCGTGATCAATGCATCACGTGCAGCCCTCTTGGCCCCGGCCATGACCCAAACGCCACGGTTAATGTTTGCTGCCACCCAAGATTGGCTACATCAGCAATACCGTCAGCCTTCGATGCCAGAGACCCTGAAGTACATTGACGCGCTACGGGCTGAAGGACACGCTGCGGTCGTGTCTGGAGCAGGGCCGACACTGTGTGTTTTTGCTACCGATACGACCGAAGTAGCGGCTGTACAAACCAAACTGTCACAGCGTGCAGCGAAATCTTCGCAACACTGGGACGTGCGGATTCTGCCAGTTGCCACTCAAGGTGCTACGATGGAGATATTCCGGCCATAACGAGAACGTTTTTACGGTTTGGTTATCCAATCCGATCGTGTTCGGCCTGGTCTTTACCGCACATCTGCGGAGAGTATTTTGATAGCCCATCATCCTAGATGTCAGGTTATCCACATCTCAAACATCAGTGTTGACATTCGTGTGCAACATACGGTGTTACGTATATTGAAAATCACTCTAGCAACTTGACACTCACACAGTCGCTGTCAAGGTTGTTATCAAATTTGCGGGTATCTCATTCCCGTACCGACGAGGGGGAAGGAACCTTCGTGACTGAACAAGACACATTACAGACCCCAACCGATAATGGGTCTGCCGGTCTGGGCAGCCTTAAACTTGCCCAACTCCAGAACTTGGCTTCCCAGCTAGGCATTACAGGCACTTCACGGATGCGGAAAGCACAACTCGTGGAGATCATTGCCGAACACCAGCGTGGTGGTAATGCTTCCGCTCAGGAAACCGTGGAACAGGCTAAAACGGCTGCCGCGAAAGAGCGTAAACCTCGCGGTTCCTCGGCGAAAGCCACGAAGGAAGCCGAGCAGTCTGCCACAGAGCAACCAGCTGACGAAAGCAAAGCCAAGCCGGAAGCTGCCAAACAAGAGCAGCCAGCCGAGGAGAGCAAAGCCAAGCCGGAAGCTGCCAAGCAACAGCAGATCTCCGATGAGGAAGCCCGGCAGCGCGAACTGCAGTCGCAAAAAGACAAAGCACGCAATAAGCAGGCTCGTGAAAACAAAGCAGCTCGCAATGAGCAGCAGTCTGCCGCGGACAACACATCTGATGACGATCAGCAGTCCGACCAGGACGACTCGAATGATCGTCACGATGAGAACTCCAACGGCAACAACCGTGGTCGGGGTCAGCGCACGCGGAACCAACAGCGCCGCGACGACAATCGTCAAAACCGTGACGGCCGCGATCAGCAGAGCAACCAAGATAACCAAGACAAGCGTGATCAGCAGGGCAACCGCGATCAACAGCAGAGTGACTCGGATGACTCCAACGATGACAACCGCGACGGTGGCCGTGGTCGCAACGACGATCAGCGCAACCAGCGTCGTCAGCGTCAGCGTGATCGCAACCGTTCACGCGATCGCCGTCGTGACAATGACCAAGACGATAATCAGGACGTCTCTGAAGACGAAGACCTCATCCCCGTCTCGGGCATTCTCGACGTCCTCGACAACTACGCATTTGTTCGCACCTCCGGCTACCTCCCCGGTCCAAACGACGTCTACGTCTCCATGTCCATGGTCAAGCGCTATGGCCTGCGCAAAGGTGACGCCATTCGCGGTCAGGTCCGGGCACCACAAGAAGATGATGACGGACAGCAGAACAACAATAACCAGCAGGGTGGACGTGGCGGTCGAGGCGGCCGCGGCGGACGAAACCGTCGTGGTGGCGGAGGCGGCGGCAACAACCGTCAGAAATTCAACGCCCTGGTAAAACTCAGCTGGATCAACGGTAAGGAAGCCGTCGAGCATCCCAAGCGTGTTGAGTTCAACAAACTGACGCCGCTGTATCCACAGGAACGACTGCGTCTGGAATACAACCCCAAAGACATGGGCCCCCGCCTCGTCGACTTGGTCGCACCGATCGGTAAAGGTCAGCGCGGTCTGATCGTTTCACCACCAAAAGCCGGTAAGACGATGATGTTGCAATCTATCGCTAATGCGATTACCACCAATAATCCTGAGGTCAAACTCATGATGGTGCTCGTGGACGAACGTCCAGAAGAAGTCACCGACATGCAGCGTTCAGTCCGCGGCGAGGTCATCGCTTCGACCTTCGACCGTCCAGCCGAAGACCACACCACCGTTGCCGAGCTGACCATCGAACGTGCCAAGCGCATGGTCGAACTCGGCCACGACGTCGTCGTACTGTTGGACTCCATGACCCGTCTGGGTCGTGCGTATAACCTCAGCACGCCAGCTTCCGGACGCATTTTGTCCGGTGGTGTCGATTCAGCAGCCCTCTACCCACCTAAGAAATTCTTTGGTGCCGCTCGCAACATTGAAGGTGGCGGGTCGCTGACCATTTTGGCTACCGCACTGGTCGAAACCGGCTCGCGCATGGACGAAGTGATTTTCGAAGAGTTCAAGGGAACCGGCAACATGGAACTGCGCCTGTCCCGCGAACTGTCTGAACGTCGCATCTTCCCGGCAATCGACATCAACGCCTCGGGCACCCGACGCGAAGAAAACCTGCTGACCAAGGAAGAAATCGGCATCATGTGGCGTCTGCGCCGCGTGCTGTCCGGTCTGGAAACCCAACAGGCCCTGGAATTGTTGACGTCCAAGCTGAAGGAAACCGAAACCAACGCGGAATTTCTGATGCTGGTCTCCAAGACCACCCTGCGTGGTCAGGCAGAGTCTTAGCAACCTGACATGAAACCATCGCGTAACCGACCCCGGTTGCGCGATGGTTTTTTGGTTCACTACAAAGACTTTCAACTCCAAGGTAGAAAAACATGTTTGACACCATCGACCACCTGCTTGACGAACACGCCGAACTCACCGAAAAAATGGGCGACCCAGCCGTCCACGCCGACCAAGCTATGGCCCGTAAGGTCGGCCGTCGCTTCGCCGAGCTTGAAAAGATCGTCAAGGCCCACAAACGCTGGCAGCAACTGGCGCAAGATCTCGAAGACACCCGGGAGCTGGCCGAAGAAGATGAAGATTTCGCAGCCGAAATTCCACAACTGGAAACGGATCTCGAAGAGGCCAGCGAGCTGTTGCACCGGTTATTGATCCCACGCGACCCAGACGACGCACGTAACGTGATTCTCGAAATCAAGGGCGGCGAAGGTGGCGAAGAAGCAGCACTGTTTGCTGCTGACCTTGCCCGCATGTATTTGCGCTACGCCGAGAACAAGGGGTGGAAAACCGAACTCATCTCGGCTACGGAATCCGATCTGGGCGGCTATAAGGACGTCCACATTGGTATCACTGGCAATTCGAATGACCCAGCCGAAGGCGTATTTGCGCACCTGAAATATGAAGGGGGAGTCCACCGGGTTCAGCGCGTTCCCGTGACCGAATCGCAGGGCCGCATTCACACCTCGGCTGCAGGTGTTTTGGTTTTCCCAGAGGTTGATGAACCAGAAGAAATTGCGATCAACCAAGCCGATCTGAAGATCGATGTGTATCGGTCTTCCGGGCCCGGAGGACAGCACGTCAACACCACAGACTCAGCGGTGCGCATTACCCACTTGCCAACCGGCATTGTAGTCGCGATGCAAAACGAGAAATCGCAGATCCAAAACCGCGAAGCCGCCATGCGCGTGCTGCGTTCTCGCCTGCTGGCATGGCAGCAAGAACAAATCGACGCCGAAGCCGCTGAAACGCGCGCATCGCAGGTACGCACTATGGATCGTTCCGAACGCATCCGCACCTACAACTTCCCTGAGAACCGCGTCGCAGACCACCGCACCGGGTATAAGGCAAATAATCTTGACCGTGTGCTCGAAGGAGACATGACCCCGGTGATCGATTCACTGATCCAAATGGATGAGGCCGAACGTATGGCTGCCCTGGGTGAAAAAACAAACTCCTAATGCCCGAAGTCAATCACGTCATCCGGGACGTTCAGAATCGGCTGACTCAAGCAGGCATCGAGTCGCCTCACGCCGAGGCGACTCTGATCGTGGCGCATATTTTGGAGGTCGAACGCGGCCGACTGGGCGTCATGCAAGCGCTTGGGGAGTCCATCGACGAGAACACCGTTGCCAAGATTGACCAGCTTGTTGCCGCGCGAGTCACTCGCGTCCCTCTGCAACATCTCACCGGTGAAGCAGGCTTTTACGGACTGGAACTCAAGGTCGAACCCGGGGTGTTCATACCCCGGGTGGAGACCGAGATTCTCGTAGAGACCACGCTGGAGCACTTTTCGGGCGCGGCTGGGCCACTGAAGATTCTAGATTTGTGTACCGGTACCGGTGCGATCGCAGCAGCACTTTCCCACAGGCTCGGCAAGCAGCACGTGGAGACCATGCTCTGGGCGGTTGAGCTAGAACCCCAAGCCGTCCAGCTGGCTCAGCACAACACAGCGGATTACAAAGTTACAGTCTTGTGCGCAGATGCCACAGACGCTGACGAGATGGTTGCCGCCGACCCGGACCTGGCCGAACTCATCGGGACGTTCGACGCGGTCGTAAGCAACCCGCCGTATATTCCAACTCATACCCGAGTCAGCCAACGAGAAGCAGACCAAGATCCCGCACTGGCGCTCTACGGAGGCTCAGCAGACGGTACCTACATCCCGCGGCTCATCACTGAGCAAGCATTGAAATGGCTGGCGCCGGGCGGATTTTTCATGATGGAACATGACCACACCCATGCCGAGTCGATCGCCGACACGCTGAGACAAAATCCCGGCTGGAAGCACGTTGCAACCGTGCAAGACTTGACCACAACCGACCGATTCGTATCAGCTATCAGAGCATAACTGCTGCACCCACCACCGAAAACCTACCGAATCCTGGCACAATGACTAACGTGACACAGCTGTTTGACGCACAACAACCCGAACAAGAAGCCGCCGCGACCTCCGCGGCTGTTGAAGCCATCGGTCGACGTGAATTGATCGTCCTGCCCACCGATACTGTGTACGGTATTGGCGCAGATGCGTTCAGCCCGCAAGCAGTGGCAGTACTTTTGGCCGCGAAAGGGCGGTCACGACAGTCGCCACCACCGGTGCTGATAGGCAATCGTCAAGTGCTTGACGCTCTGGCCGTGGATATCCCCGCGACCGCACGCGAGCTGGCCCAACACTTCTGGCCGGGCGCTTTGACCCTTGTCTTGGACGCCCAGCCATCTCTTGCGTGGGACCTGGGGGAGACCCGTGGAACTGTGGCGCTACGACTCCCGGATGATGCCTTAGCTCAACAAATTTTGGGACAAACAGGTCCGTTGGCCGTGTCCTCTGCCAACCGACATGGTCAACCCGCCGCAACGACCATCGACGAAGCGCAAGAGTCGCTGGGCGAAGCAGTAGCCGTCTATATAAATGCGGGTCGACGCGACGACCAACAGGCCTCCACCATTGTAGATTGCACCGTGACACCACATCGTGTTCTGCGTGCCGGTGCTATTAGTACCGAACAACTTCGATCCGTGGTCGCTGATGTGTTGGATATTGATGATCCAGCACCCGCCGCCGATGATCACGAAACACCAACATCGGAGGACACTCAGTCCTTATGATGGTCTATCTTGCTGTCGTTGCCATCACCGCGCTGCTGAGTTTTGCACTGACCCCGGTGGCACGGATGTTGGGTGTGCGCGGTCGCGTGTACACGCCAACCCGTAAACGCGACATGCACCGTGAACCCATCCCAAAACTTGGGGGAGCGGCGATGGCCATTTCAGTGGTGACCGTGATGGGATTGGGATCCCTCGTGCCGTTTCTCGCCGGCATCTATCAAGCACCGGTGGTCGGCATCCTTATCGCCACCATGATCCTATTGATCATGGGCGTGGCCGATGATCTTTGGGATTTGCACTGGCTTATCAAGTTTGCTGGACAAGTGCTCGCAGCAGGTGTCGTGGCCGCAGCGGGAATCCGTGTTGAAGCCATGCCCGTGGGATGGATCCACGTAGAAAATGAAATAGCCCAAATTTTGATTACGATCTTCGTGATCGTCTTGACCATTAACGCATTTAACTTCATCGATGGCCTCGATGGGTTGGCCGCCGGCGTGGCCGTCATCGGTGGCTCAGCGTTCTTCTTCTACAGTTACCTGCTCACTCGAACCATCAACGCCTATGACTATTCCAATCTGTCAACGTTGTTGACTGCGCTGTTGATCGGTGCCTGTATAGGATTCTTACCGTTCAACTTCAATCCGGCCAGAATCTTTATGGGTGAAGTTGGTGCCCAACTGATCGGTCTCTTGATGGCCACCGCCGCGGTTGCAGTGACAGCAGACCTAGGTGCACTCGAAGGTTTCCGCTTCCGCAATATTCCGGCATACATGCCGATCTTGTTGCCCCTAGCCGTGATGCTGTTGCCCTTACTGGACCTCGTCATGGCAGTACTTCGGCGCACTGCTCGGCGTAGCTCGCCATTCACAGCAGATCGTGGACATATTCACCATAAGCTCGTTGATGGTGGCTACACCCATCGACAAGCTGTCTTGTTGCTCTACCTGTGGACTTTTGTTGTCGGTTACGGTGCAGTGTCGTTGACGTATTTCCACAGCGTGGTTGTGATTTCGGTGAGTGCGATAGCTATGGGTCTACTAGTGCTCTTGACACTTCGACCCTGGATCATCCGACGAGCCTATTACCGAAAACTCAATCAGATGCGGGCTGCACGAGCAGCCCAACGAGCACAAGAGCCCACTTCAGGATACGGTGAATGACATGGCGAAAAAGATGGTCAATAAAAAGGGCTGGTGGGGGATACTCCTCCATGCCAGTTGGCCAACTGTGGTAGCAGTTGTTGTCACAGGCGGAATCTTCGGCGTTGTTGCCGATGAAACCGCGGGACTGTCTGCATTCGTCGCGGGTTTAATCGTCTGGGTATTGTCTGCAATGAGTATCCTGCTCATTGCGCTGATTTGGAACAAGTACCGTCACCTAGCGATCCCCATTTCGATGGGCGCTTTCGTCGCCAAAATCGTCATTCTTGGACTGTTGTTGACCGTTGTGGCCCAACCAGAGTGGTTGGATACAACCGGCGCAGCTATCGGTGCGCTAGTCGGGATTGTTGTCTGGCAAACCGCCGAAGTCTTGGTCTTTATTAATACGCGACGACTTATCTACGAATAAGGTATCGAATGTGACGAAGCCCACTATGACGGGCAAATCGCAGCGATGCAATCACTAGAATCCCCTGTTGACTTGGCTTTTGTGGTGTTTTTACGACCGTCTACAAGGGTGTCTGTGAGCAATATCTCACGCGTTTTGCGAGATTGACTCTGCGTGAACGTAAGAAGCCTTCGACTCAATGCGACACGAGTTAGGGTTTTTGCTAGACTAACCAAGGGCAAAAACGCGTTGAAAATCGCACCTGCCTACAACATTTCGGCAACATCCCCGAAGCAGGATTTATTTACCTGCACACTCGCGAGGGATTATTGAGAGAGGATTTGCGTGCTTCCACTCGTGCTAAGTTATCTCCCCACGCAGGGATACGTGCCGCCCACGATCGACGATGCGCACCCACCAGACATCATTCCGTGGATGGCTGATTACGGCACCGGTTTTGGTAAGCAGATGGTGATGATCATTTTGTCGATCATCCTGATCTGGGCGTTCTTTGGTCTGGCAATGCGCAAGCCGTCTCTGGTTCCAGGGCGCCTTCAATGGATCGCTGAATCCGGTTATGCATTCGTCCGGAACGGGATGGGTCGCGATATTCTCGGTGAGAATCATTTCCGCCAGTGGGTTCCGTTGCTCTTTGCGACCTTCTTCTTTGTGCTACTTAACAACCTATTCGGTGCAATACCGGTTCTTCAGTTGCCGTCATTCTCGCACGCCGGTGCCGCCTATGCCATTGCCATCATCATGTACATCGTGTGGATTGGTGTTGGCCTGCGTCACCACGGGATCAAATACTTCAAACTGGCTGTCGTCCCTCAGGGCGTACCCGGTTGGATTCTGCCACTGCTGGTCCCACTGGAAATTATCTCCAACTTCATTGTTCGCCCGCTCACGCACTCACTGCGTTTGATGGCAACCATGCTTGCCGGTCACATGATCATTATGTTGGCTGGATCAGGTGCAGAGTACCTCATTACCCAAACTGACAGTGTGTTCAATGCCGGACTTGGTGTCGGCGTCATTATCGGATCGGTCGCACTGTACTTTTTGGAGCTGCTGATCATGGTCCTGCAAGCATTCGTCTTTACACTTCTCACAGCGTTGTATATCCAAGGAGCAATTGCTGCTCAACCTGGACCAGCTGCGGAACCATCCGCCACGGTGGCTGCTTAACGGCGTTGCGAAAAACTACATAACTCAAAATATAAACTTACGACTCAGTATTTCGAGTCGTGCCGGTGAGATACACACCGAGAAACAACTTCCTGGTACCGGTACCAATCGGATCCCCGCCGGGAACCCTCCACAACCTGCCTACGAGGCATCTTGAAAGGAACACAATGGAACTGCATGGTTCATTGAACATGATCGGTTACGGTCTGGCCGCAATTGGCTCCGCCATTGGTGTGGGTCTGATCTTCGCTGCATACATCAACGGTGTTGCACGCCAGCCAGAATCCCAGTCACAGCTGCAGCCAATCGCGCTGCTTGGTTTCGCTCTGGCGGAAGCTCTTGCCATTCTTGGTCTGGTGTTCGCCTTCGTTATTGGAGCTTAGGCGCCATCCACGGTCGGGAGAATATCCGGCCACCTATGTCAGTAATGAACACTTAAGGATGGTTTGAAATGATCAATAGCATGATGATCATGGCAGCCGCCGCGGAGCAGGAACAAGCGAATCCGCTGATCCCAAACATCTGGGAAATCGTGGTCACCTCGGTTGGTTTCCTTGTGCTGATGTTCATCGTCATCAAATTCGTCGTACCGGCCATGGAGAAATCCTACGTCGAACGTCGAGATGCGATCGAAGGTGGACTTGAGCGAGCCCAGGCTGCCCAGGCAGAAGCTGCCCAGTTAAAAAACAACTACGAACAGCTTTTGCAAGAAGCCCGTACGGAAGCCAGCCAGATTCGTGAGCAGGCTCGTACCGAAGCGGCACAGATTGTTGCAGAGGCCCGCCAGAATGCATCTGCTGAAGCGTCCCGGATCTCCGAACAGGCATCTGTTCAGATTGCGGCTGAGCGTCAGCAGGCTGTATCGGCGCTACATACCGAAGTTGGGACGTTGGCAACCTCGTTGGCTTCCAAGATCGTTGGCGAAGCACTTGATGATGACGCTCGTTCGCAGCGTGTAGTCGACCGCTTCTTGGCTGATCTTGAACAAGAACAGGCCTCGACCACGAGTGCAGGTGCAACTGAGTAATGTCACAAGCATCGCGTGATTCATTGGCACAACTGCACACCGAACTGAAGGATATCCTTTCAGTCGGTGGAGTCGAACTCGGCGCAGAACTGTTTGCGGCTTTGAAAGTGATCGACGAAAACGGCGCTCTGCGTCGTGCGGTCACCGACCCCACGGTTGAAGCCAACCGACGTCAAGAACTTCTCGGTAAGGTCTTTGCGACCAAGATTTCGGCCAATGCCGTCGATGTCTTGCAAAGCCTTGCTGGTGCTCGCTGGCCGACCGAACGTGAGTTGGGAGACGCAGTCGAAGAGATGGCAGCTACCGCTGTCGTCTACAGCACCGAACAGGATGGTCTGGCCGGTCTAGAGGCCCTCACCCAGCAGCTGTTGGAATTCAACCACGCCGTTGAATCTAGCCATGAGCTGCAGCGGGCACTGACCGAGCAACAAGTACCAGTAACATCCCGTGGCGATCTGGCAGTAAAATTGGTGTCAGACGGCGCAATGGAAGCAACGAAAGTTCTGGTTCGCCAGGCAGTGGAGCTTCCTCGTGGATTAAAGCCTGTTGATCTTGTTCGTCGTTTCGCTGATCTGAGCGCACAGCAACAACGTCAGTGGATCGCCGATGTGACGGTGGCCCGTCCACTCCAGCAGGCTCAGGTAGATCGTCTCGCAAAGTCACTCTCGAACACATTTGGTCGGGAACTGACATTGAATATTGAGACGGACTCTCAGCTGGTCGGCGGAATCCGGATCCAGGTTGGTGACGAGGTTATTGATTCCTCGGTCGCAACACGACTCAATGATCTGAATACGAAATTGGCCGGCTGAAACCGGCACTCGAAACAATCACAACAAGGCCCATCGTAATGATGCGGCAGACAAGAGAGCAGGGACTGTAGATGGCCGATTTGACCATCAACGCTGACGACGTCCGTGATGCCCTACATGAGTTTGCGGAGTCGTACGAACCGGCCGACACCGAACGTGTCGAGGTCGGTTACGTCAACAGCGCGGCTGACGGTATTGCCCACGTAGAAGGTCTTCCTTCCGCCATGGCAAACGAATTGCTGCGTTTTGAAAACGGCACCACCGGACTTGCCCAGAACCTCGACCCACGTGAACTCGGCGTCGTGGTACTGGGAGACTTCCAAGAGATCCAAGAAGGCATGAAAGTTTACCGCACCGGCGAAGTACTGTCGGTACCTGTCGGTGATGGCTTTATGGGTCGTGTAGTCAACCC
Source organism: Yaniella soli (assembly GCF_054782375.1). Classification (NCBI taxonomy): domain Bacteria; kingdom Bacillati; phylum Actinomycetota; class Actinomycetes; order Micrococcales; family Micrococcaceae; genus Yaniella; species Yaniella soli. The sequence goes on along the minus strand of NZ_BAAGSP010000005.1, from coordinate 80,601 downwards.
CGTAGGTGAGCCCATTGATAACCTCGGTCCAATTGAGGACGAGGGTCGTCGTGCGTTAGAACTTCAAGCACCAGGTGTAACCGAACGTAAGTCGGTACACGAACCACTCCAGACCGGTATGAAAGCCATTGACGCCATGATCCCGATTGGTCGGGGACAGCGTCAGCTTATTATTGGTGACCGCCAGACCGGTAAGACCGCCATCGGTGTCGATGCGATTCTGAACCAGAAAGCCAACTGGGCATCCGGGGATCCGAATAAACAGGTGCGTTGCATCTATGTAGCGGTTGGCCAGAAGGCTTCCACGATCGCATCGGTACGTTCCACACTGGAACGCGAAGGCGCACTGGAATACACGACTATCGTTGCGGCACCAGCATCCGACCCCGCTGGCCTGAAATACCTGGCACCATACGCCGGTTCAGCCATCGGTCAGCACTGGATGTACGGCGGCAAGCACGTACTTATCATCTTCGATGACCTGTCCAAGCAGGCCGAAGCGTACCGTGCGGTATCGCTGTTGCTACGTCGCCCGCCGGGCCGTGAAGCCTACCCAGGTGACGTCTTCTACCTGCACTCCCGGTTGTTGGAGCGTTGTGCGAAGCTCTCTGACGAATTGGGTGCTGGTTCTATGACCGGTCTACCCATCGTTGAGACAAAGGCCAATGACGTCTCGGCATACATTCCAACCAACGTTATTTCGATTACCGACGGTCAGATTTTCTTGCAGTCTGACCTGTTCAACGCCAACCAGCGTCCTGCTGTTGACGTTGGTGTCTCGGTGTCTCGTGTTGGTGGTGACGCCCAGATCAAGGCGATGAAGAAGGTCTCCGGTACCCTGCGTATTGACCTAGCGCAGTACCGTGACATGGCGGCGTTCTCCATGATGGCATCCGATCTGGACGCTTCGACACGTCGGCAGTTGGATCGCGGTGCTCGTCTTATGGAACTACTCAAGCAGCCACAGTATTCGCCAATGCCAGTTGAAGAACAAGTTGTCTCAATTTGGGCTGGGGCACAGGGCCACCTGGATGACATTCCAGTGGCAGATGTGCTGCGGTTTGAGGACGAATTCATTCAGCACCTGCGTCTGAACAACATCGCCTTGTCAGATATAGCCGAAAGTGGGCTACTGAACGACGATGTTCGTGAGGTCTTGGTTCAAGAAGTCACCAATTTCAAGAAGTCTTTCTTGGGTGACAGCAAGGACGGCGTACAGCCGGGCCACGAAGAACACGACGCCATTGACGAAGATGCGGTTGAACAAGAACAGATCGTCCGACAGAAACGCTGAATGACCCTAGCTTATGGTGCCGGGGTGTACCCGGCACCAGCTATAGGTCCCAGAAAGGAAAAGCATGTCAGCATCCGATATTCGGGTCTATCGCCAGAAGATCGATTCGACGTCGTCGTTGAAAAAGATCTTCAACGCGATGGAGCTGATCGCTGCATCGCGAATCGGTAAGGCACGCCAGCGTGTGGCAGCATCGATGCCCTATGCAAACGCCCTTACCCGGGCCGTATCTGCGGTGTCTTCACAACAGGACATTGAACACGTCCTGACGTCGGAGCCAGAGAATCCACGCCGTGCAGCGGTGCTCATTATGTCCAGCGACCGCGGTCAGGCAGGTGCGTATTCGGCAAACGTCTTGCGTTGGACAGAGTCCCTGCTTGAACTTCTTCACACCGAAGGCAAAGAGACCGATCTTTACCTGATCGGACGCAAAGCTCAGGCGTACTTCGATTTCCGGAACCGTAAGTACAACGGCTTCTGGAGTGGGTCCACCGATCGGCCTGAGTTTGAGACCGCAAAGGAAATCGGCGAAACACTCGTCAACGCGTTCCTGACCGACTATGAGGACGGCGGCGTCGACGAAATCCATATCGTCTTCACCCAGTTCAAGTCGATGCTCGTGCAGGAGCCCACGGTTGTTCGACTTCTTCCACTCGAAATTGTCGAGGAAGAGGTCAGCGACGTTTCGGAGCTCTTCCCGCTCTATGAGTATGAGCCCACACCAGAAGAAGTCTTGGATGCGCTACTTCCGAAGTATATCGAGTCGAGAATTTTCTCGGCCATGCTGCAAGCAGCCGCATCTGAACTGGCGAACCGTCAGCGTGCCATGGCCGCCGCAGGCGAGAACGCCGATGACCTCATCCGTGACTACACCTTGCTGATGAACAACGCCCGTCAGGCTTCCATTACTCAGGAGCTCACCGAACTCATTGCCGGTGCCGACGCACTGGCCGAGTAATCGAACAACGGGCTGACAACAGCCTCACTGACCAATATTCAACATCCACATAGAAGTGAGTTACATGACTGCCACCATTAACGAATCCGGTAGCGCCACCGTCGGCGCAGTGGGCCGCATTGCCCGCATTACCGGTCCGGTCATCGACGCTGAATTCCCAGCCGATGCTATGCCGGATATCTACAATGCTTTGACCGTAGAACTGATACTCGAGGGTGAAACCTCGACCGTCACATTCGAAACTGCCCAGCACCTTGGTGAAAACCTCGTGCGTGCTATCGCGATGGAAGCCACTGACGGTCTCGTTCGTGGCCAAGAAGTTCGCGACACCGGTGCAGCGATCTCTGTACCTGTTGGCGACGTGGTCAAGGGCCACATCTTCAACGCGCTCGGGGACTCCCTCGACGTCGATATTTCTGAACTGGACGTTCAAGAGCGCTGGCCAATTCACCGCCAGCCACCACACTTCGCTGACCTCGAAGGCTCCACCGAAATGTTGGAGACCGGTATTAAGGTCATTGATCTGCTCACCCCATACATTCAGGGTGGAAAGATTGGCCTGTTTGGTGGTGCCGGTGTTGGTAAAACCGTTCTGATTCAGGAAATGATTACCCGTGTTGCTCGTAACTTCGGTGGTACCTCGGTATTCGCCGGTGTTGGTGAGCGTACCCGTGAAGGTAACGACCTTTGGGTCGAAATGGACGAAGCCGATGTGCTGAAAGATACCGCCTTGGTATTCGGCCAGATGGATGAGCCACCAGGCACCCGTCTGCGCGTTGCGCTGTCCGGGCTAACAATGGCCGAGTACTTCCGTGACGTGCAGAAGCAGGACGTGTTGTTGTTCATTGACAACATTTTCCGTTTCTCTCAGGCAGGTATGGAAGTTTCGACGCTGCTGGGCCGTATGCCATCCGCCGTTGGTTACCAGCCAAACCTTGCGGACGAGATGGGTGTCCTGCAGGAACGCATTACCTCGACCCGTGGTCACTCGATTACCTCGATGCAGGCCGTGTACGTGCCAGCTGACGACTACACTGACCCGGCTCCAGCCAATGTGTTCGCGCACCTCGATGCGACCACCAACTTGACTCGTGATCTGGCTTCGCGTGGTCTGTATCCAGCGGTTGACCCGCTGGCTTCGACCTCCCGCATTCTTGACCCCCAATATGTTGGTCAGGATCACTACGATGTTGCGACTCGCGTCAAGCAGACCTTGCAGAAGAACAAGGAACTGCAAGACATCATCGCGATTCTCGGTGTTGACGAACTGTCCGAAGAAGATCGTGTGACCGTTGGTCGTGCACGCAAGATGGAACAGTTCCTGTCCCAGAACACCTACACTGCCAAGCAGTTCACTGGTGTTGAAGGCTCCACCGTTCCGATCAAGGACACCATCGAGGGCTTCAAGGCCATCGCCGACGGCGACCTGGACCATGTGTCAGAACAGGCCTTCTACAACGTCGGTGGCCTTGATGATGTTGAACGCGAATGGGCGAAAATCCAGAAGGAAGGCTAACCTATGGCCGATAACCTCCTGGATGTCGAAATTGTTGCCGAAGACCACTTCGTGTGGTCTGGGCAAGCCCGCTCGGTGTCAGCCCGTACGATCGACGGAGAGATCGGGATCCTTCCCGGTCACCTCCCGTTGCTCGCAGTACTGGGTGACGGTGAAGTCGTGGTGGAAGCAGCAGATGGCGAGGCCATTACCGCACAAGCCCAAGGTGGCTTCTTCTCGGTAGATGACGCCAACCGTGTAACCATTGCGGCCAGCCAAGCGGAGCTGTCAGCCTAGATGCCATCGTGGCTGGCCTGGACGCTTACTGGAGTCGCCCTCGTAGCGTTTATCACCGTGGTGATCATCGTATGGCGGTTGATACGCCTGCTACGAACTCCCGGCTCCTTCAAAGCGCGCCTGGTCAGCAAACACGATGCGCCTCGTACCGGCAAACCCGTGGTCGTGTCCTATAACGAGTATTCGGTCGAAATCTTTGCCGTCTATTCTATCTGGCCACGACCGCGCGTGTCCGTGCCGCGCCACCGATTAGATGTCAGCCGGTTTCCACGTCGCACACGCATCCGCTCGTGGCTGCGCCTAGATGACCTGGACACCGAAGAACGATTCGATCTCAGTGCAGCGCACGCACACGTTTCCGAATTAACCACCTGGTACGAATCCGGTCCCGCTATCGGGATCGGGCATTGGCGTGATGCTCCCAGACGACGTCAACGACGCCGGTATTTCTAACTGCATACACCGTTCGGTCGGTAGGGTACGTGGATGGCCCTGCCGACCGGACGTGTTTAACAGTGCACAGATCAGTCACGCATTGCAGGACAGACCGCAGCATGATCCACACCAGCAGCCACCAGATTGTCATGGATGGCCAGCAAATCTTTGGTACCCGAAGCAAGTGTAGAGTCATCGGTCACGACGGGACCCTGCAGCTCCGGATAGGCCAATTGCGCGTGGCCAAGTCGCGGTAGGCTGTCACCGATGGGATGACCGCCCGGCGGTACCGTTGCGGCCGATGCATCCGAAACAAGCCGGATCGCCTCGGGGTGGTGTGCAAACCACCAACGAATGAGGCCTAGATGAACGTGACGACCATCAGCAATGAGCTCAACGATAGCTCGGTCGTTGGCGGCCGCTTCTAGCACGGCCAACATCGGCCCCGGGTCACGATGATGAAACCCACGCATCGCGTTATAGGCATGAGTGATGACTACCGGGGCCTCAGTCAGAGCGTGAATGACGTTGATTGCGTGCGCCATTTGATCATAGGTCGCACCAGTATGTCCCAGCGCCGGAGCGATGCCATGGGCCACCAGCGTCTCCACGAGGGCGTCGAAGCCCTCCAACTCCGGAGCGAGCGTCATCATGGTGACCACAGCGTGTGTCCGTTGATGTGCTAAGACCTCGTCGAGGTAGGAGCTGCCCTGCGAACTCGCGGGGGAGAGGACTGCTTGTATTGGATGCGCCCCAGCGTAGTCACGAGCAATAAAAGGGCCTTCTAGATGCACGCCTTTGAGTAACCCTGCCGCTACCAGAGGACCCAGTCGCTCCAGGCTCGCCGAAAGCTGCGTGATGTCAACGGTTGGGATGGAAGCGGTGACGCGCGTGGTGCGACGAGAATACAGATACTCCAGCCCGCTGCGGATATCAGCGACGCTGGAGGTGGCAAAGTCGACGCCGGCTATGCCGTGAATGTGGCGATCAACAAAGTCTGCACTACATGCTCTAGAAGAGTCTGGAATCGGCATCGTCGACGCCTCGCATGGCATCGTAATCGAGTGTCAGCGTGCTAAAACCGCGGTCCTCAGCAAGCACACGGGCTTGAGGTTTGATCTGCTGGGCGGCAAATACACCGTGGACTGGTGCAAGCAGGGGATCGCGGTTGAGGAGTTCGACATACCGGGATAATTGTTCGACGCCATCAATGTCACCGCGGCGTTTCAATTCCACAGCCACGGTCTCGCCGGTCCCGTTCTTGGCCAGAATATCGACCGGGCCAATGGCCGTCATGTATTCCCGTCGGATAAGTTTATAGCCGGAACCCAGCAGGTGCATCTGTTCAGATAGCAGACGCTGTAGGTCTGCTTCGACTCCATCTTTGACCAGCCCGGGGTCCTCGCCGAGCTCGTGATCCGAATCGTGTTCGATCCCATAGATACTGATGATCAGATGATCATCGACTTTCTGGGACTGTACCGTCCAGATTTCTACGATGCCCTCATGAGCCTCGGTTTCCGACGGCGCGGTCACGCGAAGCTTATTTGGTGGGGTCATCCAGTTCAATGGCTTATAGGAGCCACCATCGGAATGCACTAGAACGCCCCCATCGGCTTTGATCATGATGAGGCGTTTGGCCGGAGGCAAGAACGCATTGAGGCGGCCAGCGTAGGTTACGGAACATTCGGCAATGACAAGTCGCATATCGGCAATCAGTCTAGTGGGTGTTTTCGGCTTTGTTGGTTCCGGTCGCCACCCAGCGAATATGTGACAATGGATTCATGGCTCGGAAGAATAGACCCCGACGGGATCAGAATCCCAAACGCGGTCGGAAACGTCAGACAGGACCATCGAGCAGTCTTTCCCGGGCCGCATTCGATACGAATTACACCCATGAGGACGCTTTTGATGGCGGATGGCATGTCCGGCAGATTCCTGCCTGGCGTGCTGTAAAGGATTACACGTGTCCCGGATGTGTTGGCATAATACCTCAAGGCCAAGCCCACGTTGTCGCCTGGCGTTCTGATTGGATCATGGGCGATGCAGACGCCGGACGCCTGCGTCGGCACTGGCATACCGCCTGCTGGCGCAACCGGCGTCAAGATCTGGGTTAACGAGCATCCTGGTACGGCACATAGACCTCTCGCACGAGGACGAGAATGCCAGCCACCGTGGGGATCGCCATAAGGGCACCCAAGACGCCGAGTAATGAACCGCCGGCGATCACACCAATGACAGCCAGCGCGCCGGGAATGGCGACAGCACGTTGCATGACTTTGGGAGAGATCAGGTAGGCCTCCACTTGGAGATAAATGAAATAGATAGCGCCAAAAATTAATGCGGCCTGCCAACCGGCCAAAAAGGCGAGACCGGTAATGACGATCCCGCCGGTAACCGCCCCCACGAGTGGAATGAAGGCCATAAACGCCGCAAAGATCGCTAATAGCGCTGCATATTGCAAGTCAGCAATCGAGGCCGCAATAAATGCGACGATGCCGTTGAGGGTGGCAACCATGGTTTGTCCAACGACATATTGACCGACGGTGCCGGTTATTCTCTCCGAAAGGTACTCGATGCGCTCACGGCGTGAGCGCGGGGCCAAACGGTGTAACCATTTTTTGATCGTGGGAAGCGAAGCTAAGAAATACAAGGTCAACACGACCACGATCAACACGGAAAATCCGACGTTAAAGATCGCGGTGCCTACACCCAAAATGCCGCCGAGCACATTGGTGATGTTGGAGGCATCAGACACGAAATTGTTGACTTCGGTCGTCACCACGGATGCAACATCAAATTCTTCGTCGATACGTTGGAAGACGTCGGAGGCCAAGAAATCTGAGACCACCGTGGGAAGCCTGTTGACGAACTCGGTGGTCTGCTCCACAATCACCGGAACCAGTGCCGAAATAAAGATCGTGAGAATACCGATCAGGATGGCCACGGCCGCTAAAACGCCCACGCCGCGTGGCGCACCCCAGGACTGAATTTTGGCGACAATTGGATCCAGACCCAACGTGATAAACAGTGCTGCCAAAATCCACACCAACAGCTGCACGTTGGAAGACACCACAAGATACAAGGCCAGGGCAAGACCCACACCGACGGTCAGCATGAAGCCAGTTTTCACCGGGCGAGCGAACGACTCGGACGCTGAGACCTCCACGGGGCCGGCCGCAAAATCCTCGGCCTGGGTGATGGGTGTAGCCGGATACTCATCCGGTTCAGGCAGCGTGAACTGTTGCTGAGCACGAGTATCGGCCAGCTGGTTTCGGGCACCGGTTAGGCGCCGCTTTGCGTCCTTGAACAGGTTCGAAAAAACCCGTCGTGCTGTAGATTGCTCTGCCACAACGCCCACATTACGACACCATGCTGGCAAGGTGACAGACCCTAACGGCGCGGTTGGCCACAGATTGCTACTATGATGGAAAGCTAGCCGGGCGGCACCTCATTGGTGCGCCAAACCGAACTCTCGACCTAAAAGGTGGCAGGTTTTGAAAACTTTGAGCGGAATCGGCTCAATAATCTTGGGCGTTGTGGCGATTTTGGCGTCCGTGGGGTTGCAAACCATATGGGCACCACCGGCCGAATTTAACGCGACCACATCAGACACCCAAGAAGCGCCTCTGACACTGATCACCGATGACATCGACGTGGATCCTGATGAGGCTATCGAGTACACCCTCAGCGGTGATGGGGAATTCACCCTCATGTATGGCCAATTGCGTGACATCGAGGCATGGGTCGGCGATGCGGCCCATAACCGCATCGCCAGCATTAACACCGATGTGGAACGAGGCGAAGACCCAACGGTCGAGACCACCTATGTCGATGGTGAAGCCGAAGTGCCCAACCCTGCCAACTCGGACCTCTGGCTTGCCACCCAAGAAGTCACTGATGAGGTTACACAGCGCTGGGCTCAACATGATGCTGGTGAATGGGCGTTGTTAGTTGCCGCTGACGGCACGGCCCCGGCACCGACTGAGTTCAGCGTTTCCTGGGTCAACATTGAACCGGATTCGCCATGGATCACGCCGTTGATGATAGCCGGCATTGCACTGGTCGTTATCGGTATTGTGTTACTCATTTGGCGTTTTGTGGATTTCCGCCGACGGGCCAAACGGACTTCGGGCCGCCGGGCTGCCGTTCGTGGAGACTATACGGGCATCACAGCGGCCGATGTCGTGGCGGATCGAGACAACGCAAATCAGACCATGACCATTGAACAGGTCGATGCCGGTGAGCCAGTAGAAGATGCAGCAGACGATCAGCCCACTCAGGTGGTAACTCCGGTGGATCTTTCCGCTGAGACACAAGCCGCTGATGCAGCCTCAGCCAAAGATGATGGCAACGAGGTTGAGGATATCGATGACAACGATGATCCCTCGGACGACAACGACGATACCGATGACACAAACAGTGGCGCTCGAGGCGATGAAGCCACTGACACTGCGCCGGTCCGAGACGATATGAGAGACGACGAAAAAGGTAATGGCTTCTTGCGGCGCACCATCACAGCGCTGTCGGCACTCGGGCTAGCCGTTGGCTTAGGGACTGGTCCGGCACACGCCGAAACTGAAACACCTGCTGCCGACGAAGACATTGAAGAACAAGTCGATGAAGAAACTGTTGAAGAGGAAGTCGACCCCGAAGAACCCGATTCGTTCCCCGTGGTCGTGGACGCTCAATTTGAGCGCATCATCGGGGCCGTGTCAGCTGCTGTGGCCGAGGGCGACGCCGAAGGTGACGCAGAGCAACTTACCGGCCGTGTCGATGGCCAAGCACTGAGCGTGCGTGAAGAGAGCTACCGCAACAACAGCATTGATGAAGACTATGCCATGCGCACCGATGTAGCTGCAGAAGACATCTTAGCGACATGGATGGTCCAGGATGCCGAGTTCCCCCGCACCATTTACGCGGTCACTTCCGATGAGGAAGGTGCTGCCACCCAGTTGCTGGTGTTGCGTCAGGATGACGCCCGCTCACAGTACAAGCTCATTCAGAATGCGCCATTTGCCCCGGGTGCTGAGCTCCCACCGGGCAATTTGGCAGACCACCAAGTGGAACCTCTTGGCACTGACGATTCGACCGATTTGGTCATGTCACCCGACGCGGCAGTCGAGGCACTGAGCGAATACCTGACGGATCCAAGTGCCGACGCGGCCGATGCTGTTGCTGACAACGAGTGGATCGACTCTGTGCATGAGTATCAACAGGAACTCACCGACAGCCACGAGGAACAAGAGACCGATGTGTCGATTTCGCGAACCATCTTCGACGACTCATTGAATTCTGTTCGCCTCCCCGATGGTTCTGCACTGGTCTTTGGGGCGATGAACTCCATGGAGTCGCTGACCCCTAGTGAAGATAGCACCGTCCAGCTCAATGAGCTCACCCAAGAACTCGGCGAATTTGAATCCGCCGAGCAAGAAGACCAAGTGCGGATCCGATACCGTGAACAATTTGCGCTGCTTGTGCCCCCTGAAGGTGAAGTTTCGCTTGTCGGATACGAGACCGTCCAATCTACCGTGGACTCACCAAGTAACTAGACTGGAAGCAAACATACCAGCCGAATCTGTAAGAAGAGGTTATGACTCAACAGCCCGATTCCACACCATCGCACTCCCGTGACGCCATTGATCTGAGCCAAATCCCGGCACAGTCTGCCGGGCAGGCCTCCGGTGGCACCGAACAATCGTGGGTCTTGCAGGACGCCGATCAGCAGGCACTGCAAGGACTCCTGCAGCACGCGGCCAGCGTGCCGGTGATCATTCACTTGGCCGCACCATCAAATCCTGCGTCTGCCCACATTGATGCCGTACTGCAACCAGCGATCGACGCTCGCGCTGGACGTATGGTAATGGGGCGCGTCGACACCGAAGCACACCCAGAACTGCTCCAAATGTTTGGCGTGCCCGCCGGTCCCATGGTTGTGGCACTGATGGGCCAACAAGCATTGCCGCTGTTCAATGAAGCTGTTTCGTCAGAACAGCTGGAACAACTCTTAGACGAAATCAATTCGTCTGCAGTCCAAGCCGGTATGGCCGGGACCGTCCCGCCGCTGGTCGAGGCCGTCGACGATGATGGCGATGCGGTGCTGCCGCCCCTGCACCAGGAAGCAGAAGCAGCCCTGCAAGCAGAAAACTACGATGACGCCATCGCGGCCTACGATAAAGCGCTTACCGAGAACCCCCAAGACGACGAGGCCGTCCGTGGCAAAGCCCGCGTTGGCCTCATGCAGCGCACCCACGATGCTGATGTTCAACAGGTACGCGCAGCTGGAGCTGAGCATCCTAACGATGTTGCCTCCCAAACCGCGGTCGCTGATTTGGATGTGCTGGGAGGCCACGTCAAGGATGCCTTCGACCGCTTGGTGAAATTCATTGGCCGCAGCGCTGGTGATGACAAAGAGACGGCTCGACTCCACCTGCTGGAACTCTACAAAGTCGTCGGGGACCAGGACGAACGAGTAGCAGCCTCCCGACGGAAGCTGGCTTCTGCACTGTTCTAAAGCCACTCCGTCCCCCGTCCGAGCAGAAGTTCAACCGGGCGGGGGATTTGTTTTGTCCGGAATCTTTTTACACTAAGAAGTATGTTAGAAAACGCTTCGCTTCCAGATCCCGACCACGCGGTGGTCATTCGATCGTTGGGCAAACAATTCGGAGAAAAAATTGCCGTCAACGGCATCAACCTCACCATCCCGGCGGGTTCCTTCTACGGGGTCGTTGGCCCGAACGGTGCGGGCAAAACCACCGCCATGTCCATGATGACCGGTCTGCTGCGGCCCGATCACGGCCAAGTGTGGATGCACGGCTTCAACATGTGGGAATCCCCGCATGAGGCCAAAGGCATCCTGGGTGTACTCGTCGACGGCGCGGTGACGTTCCCACGTCTGACCGGTGCACAACTCATTACCTATTCTGGATTATTGCGTGGCATGGACGCTGATGTCGTGGCACAGCGCGTACCGGACCTACTACGCGTCATGGACTTGGAAGAGTCCGCCAACAAGATGGTGGCAGACTATTCGGCTGGTATGACGAAGAAAGTCGCGCTGGCGGCTGCGATGATCCATTCACCCAAGGTACTCATCCTCGATGAACCGTTCGAAGCCGTGGACCCAGTGTCATCTTCTCGTATCCGCAATATTCTCAATGAATATGTGCAATCTGGTGGAACGGTGATGATCTCATCACACGTCATGGACCTGGTAGAACGCACCTGTGACCACGTCGCAGTGATCGATAAAGGCGAAGTCCTGGCTTCCGGACCGATGACTGAGGTCACCGACGGAGCCTCGCTGGAAGACCGCTTCGTCGGCATGGTCTCCAGCCACGACGGTGGGGAGGGGCTGTCATGGTTTCACACCTGATCCGGCTGCGTTACCGACTGATGTGGAACGGCTTTCGCCGCTCGACAGGTGCCACGGTCGGCGCAATCTTTTCGTTATTGGGCTTTTTGTACATGATCGGGATGGCCTATTTGGCGGCCATTGTGGTCGCCAACACGTCGGCAGCAGACATATCGTTTGCTGATCGTGGTGCGCCATTCGTGTTGCTCGGCGGACTGTTTCTCATCGGCTGGGTCATGGGCCCGATTGTCTTTTCGGCGGTGAACCCCTTTACCGATCCCAAAAACTTCTTGACCTTCGGGATTCCTAATCGCAAATTTGTGCCCGGCGTAGTGCTCGGGGGCATGATCGCCCCCACCGGTATCGGCACCTTCGCCATTCTGATGACCGGTGCGGTGCTGTGGGGACTACATCTCGGCACGATCCTTGCTGGCATCGTTGCGGCGGTGCTGGGGACGGCCATCTGTGTTTTGGCGATGCAAGTCATCGTTGGCCTGCTGACCAACATCATCTCCAAGCGTGCCGTGCGAGACACCATTCAGATGATCATTCTGGTGCCGTTGATGCTCGCAGGTTTCTTAATATTCGGGGCCATTGAAACCATCCAAGAATTCTGGGGTCTGCTCCCCGAGATCGCAGCGTGGGTAGCCTACACTCCCGCCGGGTTCCTGGCACTGCCATCCATGGTTGCGCAAGGACAATGGGGCATGGCCGCGCTGCACCTCGTCGTCATGCTGGTCTACGTGCTGATCTTGCTGTGGGTGTATAACCTTATCGTCAACCGTGCAACTGAGGGTGCCGGGACAACTAGCGAAAAGCAGCGCGAAGTCAGTGGGCTGGGATTGATTGGTCGTGCCAATTCGCCCATGAAGGTGATATGGGCGCGCTCGTTGCTCTACTGGTTCAAAGATCCTCGCTATAGCGCTAGCCTCGTGGTCATTGGTGTGCTCGTCGCATTCGGCATTTTTCAGCTGGTGCTATTGGACGCCGAACAACTGAGTTTCTTCGTCACGATTATCCCCGTTGCCATTGCCTACATCACCGGTTTTGCGATCTCAGCTGACCTCTCATACGACTCCACGAGTTTCTCGATGCATGTGACCTCTGGTGTGCGCGGCATCGACGATCGACTCGGTCGTGTCTTTGCGTTGTTGACGTGGGCTTTGCCAATGGTCATTGTGTTGAGCATCGCGTTTAGTTATGCCACGGATTCAACGCAGGAGCTTGCCGCGTGGTTAGGCCTTGCCGTGGGCGTGTTGTTGACAGGATGCGCGGTGTCTTCGATCAGTTCTGCACGCTACATCTATCCCGTTCCACCACCGGGAGCCAGCCCAATGGCTCAGCCAGAAGGCGGTATGGGACGCACCATGTTGGTCCAAACCCTCGGCATGCTGGCACAAATCATTGTGGCATTGCCGATCATCGCGTTGGCCATCATTGCGGTCGTGACCGGCAGCCAGATCTGGTCCATCATCACATTAATGGTGGGCGTGCTCTACGGTGCCGGCATATTGTGGATCGCCGTCAAGATGGGCGCAAAATGGTACGACCGAGCGCTGCCTGAAACCTATCAGTCGATTGTCAAAGTTGCGGCGCTATACTAAGGTGCCAGCCTGTCGTGAACCTGACAAGTTTGCGCATCCGACTACAATGGAGGCATGAATCCGATGAATACTGTGTACGCCTCGTCCACTGACTATGATCCGCACGAAGACACCAATGGTGGCTCCACCGGCGTTCTCGAGCGCGAAGAACAGCTGCAATCCACCGAGCCGGGCGACCACGAACGGTTTAAACACTTCGTGTCCAAAGACAAGCTCACCGACGCCATGATTAATGGCACGCCAGTCGTTGCGCTGTGCGGAAAAGTCTGGGTTCCATCGCGCGATCCAGAGCGGTTCCCCATGTGCCCCTCCTGCCAAGAGATCTGGGACGAGCTAGAATCAGAAGGCGATTCCTCCGATTCTGGCAAAGGCCGTGGCTTCTTCGGTTTCGGTCGCAAAAAATAAGCCAGACAGTTTTGGAAATATTGGCCACCAAATTGGTGGTCAATATTTGTTTCGCCGTCCCCGCACATATTGGCCATGAAGGAGGCTGTGTAGTCACTGATGAGTGATGCGCTGTTTCAAATCGGAGAAGATCTCCCACCTGCACTGCCCGAACGGGCCGCCTGGGGGACCGCACCGAAACTTCGTCAATGGCAGCAAGAAGCCCTTGAACTCTACTTCGCCCAACCGCGCAAAGACTTCTTGACTGTGGCCACCCCCGGCGCTGGTAAAACCACCTTTGCGCTGCGTGTGGCCAAGATGCTTCATGAGTCTGGCGCCATTACTCGCGTGACCGTGGTGGCTCCTACAGAACACCTCAAGAGTCAGTGGGCTGATTCTGCTGCACGCATCGGGTTAGCGATCGATCCGAACTTTAAAAACGCGGATGGCCGTCACGGTTCGGAATATATGGGCGTTGCCCTCACCTATGCGCAGGTCGCGTCCAAACCTATTTTGCATCGCAATCGCACCGAGGCAGCGAAAACCCTGGTCATTCTCGACGAAGTTCACCACGGCGGTGATGCGCTGTCCTGGGGTGAAGCCATTCGTGAGGCGTTCGAACCGGCAGAACGGCGCTTGTCATTGACCGGTACACCCTTCCGTTCTGACGATGCTCAAATCCCATTCGTCGATTACGTGGACGATGGCACTGGCGTATTGCGTTCGAAAGCTGATTACACTTACGGCTACGGACCTGCCCTTCGTGACTATGTCGTGCGCCCGGTGATTTTCATGGCCTATTCGGGGCAGATGCGGTGGCAGACTTCTACGGGAGAAGTCATGGAAGCACAGCTGGGTGAAGCCGCCACCAAGGATATGGCTGCCAGCGCTTGGCGCACCGCGCTGAACCCGAAGGGCGAATGGATCCCGTCGGTACTTCAAGCTGCTGACCGGCGGCTGACAGAAGTTCGTCGTAATGTGCCGGATGCCGGTGGCCTGGTGATCGCCACCGACCACGAGGACGCCCGGGCGTATGCCGACCGGCTCGAGAAAGTCTCGGGTGAAACAGTTACCACGGTGCTCTCGGATGACCCGAGCGCTTCTGCAAAAATTGAAGCCTTTGCCGAAGGAGACCAACGCTGGATGGTCGCTGTGCGCATGGTCTCTGAAGGTGTTGACGTGCCACGACTCTGTGTCGGTGTGTACGCTACATCAACCTCGACACCCATGTTTTTCGCACAGGCTGTTGGCCGTTTTGTACGGTCGCGTAAACGGGGCGAAACCGCATCGGTGTTCTTACCATCGGTGCCAAAGCTCATGGAGCTGGCCAACGACATGGAAGAGGAGCGCGATCACGCGCTAGAACTCGACACCGGAGTGTCGGTCGAGGACTTAGAAGATGCGCCTGAAGAAGATCTCATGCGCGAAGCCAACCAGGAAGAATCAGCGTCTTCCGAACTCACGGGTGCAAAATTCCAGGCACTGGAGTCTCAGGCATCATTCGATAAGGTGCTCTTCGACGGCGGCGAGTTCGGCACCGGGGGAGCGATTGGTTCAGCAGAGGAGCTTGACTTTTTGGGCATCCCAGGGCTGTTGGATGCCGATCAGGTGTCGACGTTACTCAAGCAACGCCAGAGCGAACAGCTCAAACGTCAGCCAGCACCCAAGCCCCAGGCAGACGTGGTTGACCACCGGCAGATGAAAGAACTCCGCAAAAAACTATCCTCATCGGTGGCAGCATGGTCGACACGGTCCGGCACACCGCACGGGGTTATTCACAATAAACTGCGGGAAGTCTCGGGTGGTCCTGCCGTAGCGCAGGCGACCAAAGAACAAATTGAAATGCGCTTAGAAACACTGCAGGGTTGGTTCGTTGGTCGGAAGTAGCGTTATGGCTTGTCATTGTGTTTGGCAGTCCTGATGAGCCTATAGATCGCGTAGATCAGAATGAGACTACTGCCGATCGTAATGGCCAAAGAAGCTGCCATGTCTACTGGACTTGTTTGCCTACTCAACTCGACAACTTGGGCTGAAATGGTCAGCGCCATCGCAATGCTGATCAGCCACCACGTCGCTGTGGGCGGCTGGGGTTTTGGCGGGTCAGTTTCATGCAAACAGTCTAGCTTTAGCGTGGTGCTTCGACCTTGAAGAAGGGGATGGCCAACGGATACTGCCACGCGATACGTTCATTGGCTTTGACGGCAGCAATAATGCACACGACAAGATTGATGATGATCAGCGCGAAGTACATCAAGAAACCGATCAGTACGAAGGTCAGCACCCACGCCACGATCGCGTAGATGAGAAAGCTGAATGTCCAGTTGAGCGCGTAGCGACCTTGTGCGTCGAGCAACGCACTGCGTTCCCGGTAAATTAGCCAGATAATTAACGGTGGGAGAAATCCAAAAAAAGATTGCCAGGACCGGCATGATAATGCCCATGGTTTTTTCCGTTGCCGCATCCACTGGTGGTTGATGCATTCCATACACCGGCTGGCCCCGGTAGGGGTCTCCGCCGGCATATTGAGGCTGATACCCGCCAGGTGGGTTGGACTGTTGCATGCGCTGTCGGATCTGGTCTGCCAGCTCGGGGGACGTATTGGGATGATGCAAAATGGCGGACCAGAGGTCAGGCCGTGAGGCTGCAATATGCTGCAGTGTCGCGTCATCGAGGTTCGGGTCATTGAGATGCGCTGCGGTGTAGTCGGCTGGGTCCCGGGGTGTAGGTGAAATGGTGAGTCTTCTTTCGTGTTCATAAAAAGTGCCGGTGGAGTGTCATCCACCGGCACTTCGAGAATAGTAAAGGATATGTCCTAGCGGGTGAACGTTTTAGCGCCTGGCCAATCGGAGAGCATCACGCCGACGTCTTCCATTTCATCGAGGCCGGCATCGATGGTTGCTTCGGAGACACCCGCGGTGAGATTGGTGACAACTTTGACTTCGTAGCCGGCGTCGCAGGCATCGACGGCGGTAGCACGGACGCAGTGGTCGGTGGCCAACCCGACGATAGTGATCTGTTCGACGTCATGTTCCCGGAGCCAATCGTCCAGGGTGATGGCATTGTCATCGCTGGCTGCGGCGGCAGCGGCAGTGGCTCCGTAGGGGCCGGCCATACCGTCTTGACTGCGAATCATGTCCGGTTCGCCAAGTACAGCGTCGAAGCCCGAGTAGCCGTCATTGTATTGCCCTTTGAGGAATTCGGCGACAACAGATTCGGTGTCGAGATCCTCGTGCAACTCGGCGCCTTGTGTGCCGGCCACACAGTGTACCGGCCAGGTGTTCTCAAAATCCGGGGTCTGCGAAAAATGCGGGCCCGGATCAATATGCCAGTCACGTGTGGTCGCAATGACATCAAATTTATGTCCACACTGGTTGATATATTCGGTGACCAATGCAGCGGTTTGTGCTCCGCCTTCTACGGCCAGTGTGCCGCCTTCGCAAAAGTCCTGTTGGATATCCACGATGATCAGCGCGTGCATGGTGTCTAATCCTTTGTGTTGGAGAGTCGAATCCGGTATGGATGGCCGGGAAGCTTATTGTAGTTCAAATACCGTGGCAATGGCGGGTTCACCATCTTGCAGTCGACGAGCGGCGCTTGGGAGCTCGGCAACGGCCTGTTCGTGGTGTGCCGCAGCGTCTTCTACCGCGGTTGAACCAGTGTATTGTGTATTGATTTCGCCGCCATCGACCATTTTGACCAACAATGGCCGGTGGTTGGTGTCCCAGTCTGGTGCTTGACCAGTGGTCACCACCTCAGCGGTGGCAACGCCGTTGTCCATGCGTCGGGCAGCATATTTGCGTCCGCCACGGCTGGCTTTGCCTTGGGCACGTTTTGCAACGTCTACCCAGTTGCAGTGGTGGTCTTCTCGAGTGGTCATTTTATAGACCAGTGAAGCGGTGGGCGCACCGGAGCCGGTCACCAGTTGGGTACCGACGCCGTAGGAGTCTACCGGAGCAGAGCGTAACCCAGCAATGGCGTATTCGTCCAAATCCGAAGTGACCACTATACCAGTGTTGGTATTGCCCAAATCATCCAATAGACGCCGAACATGATGTGCTTCTTCTAACAGGTCGCCGGAGTCGATTCGGACGTTCGTCAACGTCGGTCCTGCGACTTCCACTGCGTTGCGAACACCAGAGGCAATGTCATAGGTATCGATCAACAATGAAGTCTCGCGTCCCATGGCGTCCACTTGCGCTTCAAAAGCGGACCGCTCAGTGTCATGGAGCAGAGTAAATGAATGTGCTGCCGTGCCCGCGGTGGCAAGTCCGTAACGAAATCCGGCGGCCAGATTCGAAGTCGACGCGAACCCGGCGATGGCTGAGGCGCGAGCGGCGGCGACAGCGGATTCCTCATGCGCACGACGCGACCCCATCTCAATACAGGGGCGGCCACCTGCAGCCATCGTCATGCGTGATGCGGCCGAGGCGACCGCGGTGTCATAGTTGTGCACGGATAACACGTAGGTTTCCAAAATGACGGCTTCAGCGAAGGTCGCTTCGACCTGCATGATCGGTGAATTTGGAAAGTATGGTTCACCTTCGGCATAGGCATAAATATCGCCAGAAAACGAGTACTCTGCCAGCCAGTTCAACATATCGTCAGAGACCACGTGATGATCGGATAAGAATCCGAGGTGTTCATCATCAAAACGAAACTCTGCGAGACCTTCAAGGAAACGTCCTTGACCTGCACTGACGCCGTATCTTCGTCCTGCGGGGAGTCTTCGTGCGAAGAGTTCAAAGACCGCTTTGCGATCGGCGGTACCGGCTTTGCGGGCCGCATCAACCATGGTCAGTTCGTAATGGTCGGTGAAAAACGAGGTTGGGCTCACGCCACGTGGTGTGTTACTCACGCGTCCCACACTAACCCTTTCTGCGTGCCATTGACACATTTTGGCCGTGCTCGTGGCCATGTGGCGCACACGCGGGTTGGTTCTTGCCTAGAATATGGTGCATGTCCATTACGTGCGCAGTAGATGTTGAACCAGATATTGTCGTCGATGAGCTCACCGCCGTCGGGGAACCATGGAAGGTCATCGTTTGGAATGATCCCGTGAATCTGATGAGTTATGTCACCTACGTTTTTCGTTCCTATTTTGGGTTCTCATCGTCGATTGCGCATAAGTTGATGCTGCAGGTCCACCACGAAGGCAAAGCGGTGGTGGCCAATGGATCCAAAGAAGAAGCCGAACGGCATGTGGCAGCGCTGCACGGGTTTGGTCTGTGGGCAACGTATGAACAAAATCAGTAAAGGACACGACACACAACACAATGGCTTTAGCGTTTAAATCCACTCTGCGCGGCTACTCCGCGTATCTAGAAAAGCCCGAACGTCAGATTCTTCGGTCGCTGTTCTCGGATGTCTTGACACTGCTGGGCGGGGTCAGTCCTGCCGATGAGCCCCTCGCCGAGGACAAGCCGAAGTTTATGGACCGGTTCCGGCCAGCCCGAGATACCGCGCATCTACCTCAGACTCCGACGACCGAAGACAGTGCTGAGACAGGTTCACCCACCGACGCCGCATTCTGGGATTTGGTGGGCTCGTTGACCGAGGATAATGTGCAGGTGGATCTTACGGATCCTGCGGTCCAGCGGTTGCTCCCCGAAGCCCGGTCAGGTGAGGACGCCGATGCAGGCTCAGCGCAGTTCCGTGATCTGGCTCAAGACAATATTCGCCAAGACAAGATTGCCGATCTGCAGCGGTCTTATGCCCTCTTGCAGAGCCCGTCGTTGATGTTGAACGAGCGCGAGGCTGAAGCGTTTGGGCGGGCGTTGAATCAAGTGCGCTTAGTTCTGTCCTCGCGGCTGAATATTGAACACGAAGAAGATGCCGAACGCGTACACAAAATCGACTCGGTCGACCAGGCTACCGACGTTGAACGCTACATGGCCCTATTGTATAACTTCGTCTCCTGGCTCCAAGAAACCTTGATGCAGGCGTTGATCGGAGATCTATCGTGACCACCCCAACCCCTCGAGCGCCCATCGGCATTTTCGACTCCGGAGTCGGTGGACTCACCGTCGCCCGTGCGGTCATCGACCAGCTACCAGACGAAGACATCGTCTACGTCGGTGACACAGAAAACGCGCCCTACGGCCCCAAGCCCATTGCACAGGTGCGTCGACTGGCGCTGACCGTGATGGATGAACTCGTTGATGCCGGGGTCAAGTTGCTGGTGATCGCGTGTAACTCGGCGACCGCAGCTGTCCTACGCGATGCCCGGGAGCGCTACACCAAGGCCTACGGCATCCCGGTGGTCGAAGTCATCCAGCCCGCTGTACAACGAGCGGTGACCTCGACGCAAAACGGAAGGGTCGGCGTCATCGGCACAGAGGCCACCGTCTCCTCGGGCGCTTACGAAGACATGTTTGCTGCCGCCCCTCAACTGCAGATCACCTCATCGGCCGCACCGCGCTTCGTGGAATACGTCGAACGTGGCATTACCACCGGAGACGAACTGCTTGCGCTGGCCGAACAATACTTGCAACCCTTCAAGACAGCCGGTGTCGACACGCTGATTCTGGGCTGTACTCACTACCCGCTGTTGGCCGGTGTCATCAGCTACGTGATGGGTGAGAGTGTGAACTTAGTCACGTCATCGGAGTCGACGGCGCGTGCGGTGTATCGTGAACTGGTGCGTCACGGGCTGGAAAATCCGGCCGGTGCCACGGGCGAAACACCGCCTGCCAGCTCGCGACACAAGTTCATGTCGACCGGGGACCCGGGCAGTTTCGCGCAGTTGGCGCAGCGTTTTCTCGGGCCAGAAGTCGGCGGCGTAACCCAGATTCGCACGGTCGCCGAGCAATTTCCGACGGGTACACTGTCGGTAATCGACGCCAGCGGCAACTAAACCGTTGGCACTCTAGGTCAAAGGAATCGAGGATATGCAGCTCACCATTATTGGGGCATCAGGCTCATTTCCCGGCCCCGGATCGCCCGCCTCGTGCTACCTGGTGTCGGCCAATGGGGTGGACGAACACGGTGACCCGAAGACCTGGCGCATACTGCTTGACCTCGGCAACGGGGCCCTGGGTACCCTGCAGCGTTATGTCGCACTCGAAGACATTGATGCCATCCTGCTGTCACACCTCCACCCGGATCACTTCATGGACCTGTTGGGCCTGCACGTCGTAGTGCGTTGGAACCCCAACGGCTGGGACGCCGGACGGATACCGGTCTATGGCCCCGCCGCGACCGCCGATCGCAGTGCGATTGCCTACGGTATGGACACGGATCCCGGGATGCACCCCGATTTCGAATTTATCGACTGGCAGGTGCGCGAACCCGTGGAGATTGGCCCCTTTAAAGTCACCCCCTATCCGGTACGCCACCCCATCGAAGAAGCCTATGCGCTGCGTGTCGAGACCACAGAAACCACCGCCGATGGCGAGCACACCTCGGTGTTGACCTATTCGGGCGACACCGATACTGATCCCGGGCTTGTTGAAGCGGCCACCGGCGCCGATTTGTTTTTGTGTGAGGCGGCATTCCATGAGGGCCGTGATGATGAAGTCGACGGCGTACACCTGACCGGCAAACGGGCGGGTGCCATGGCAACACAAGCCGACGTCGGTCGCCTCTTACTGACCCACATTCCAGTCTGGAACGACCCGCTGGTGACCGCACAGGAAGCCCGTACCACCTATGATGGTCAACTGGCCGTCGCCGTATCCGGTGTAACGTACACCGTCTAAGAGGAGCATATTTGAGTACTCGTGCCGATAACCGATCCGTCGACCAACTGCGGAACGTGACCATTGAGACCGGGTGGTCTGCCCACGCTGAAGGATCCGCGGTGGTCTCGTTTGGCAACACCAAAGTCCTGTGCACCGCCAGCTTTACCGAAGGTGTGCCGCGCTGGTTGAAGGGCAAAAATCGTGGCTGGGTGACCGCCGAGTATGCGATGTTGCCCCGCGCCACCGGTGAACGTAGCTCACGCGAATCCGTGCGTGGCAAGGTGTCGGGCCGGACGCAAGAAATCTCCCGACTCGTCGGACGGGCCCTGCGTGCCGTCGTCGACACCAAAGCGTTGGGCGAGAACACCATCGTGATTGACTGTGACGTCATCCAGGCCGACGGTGGCACTCGCACGGCCGCCATTACCGGCGCCTGGGTTGCGCTGGCCCAAGCCATCGAATGGGCACGCGGTCAACGCATTATCCGCTCGAGTGCAAAACCGCTGACGGGTTCGGTTGCCGCTGTGTCGGTGGGCATTATTGACGGCACGGCGATGCTGGATCTGCCCTATGAAGAAGATGTGCGCGCCGAGACGGACATGAACGTGGTCACCACCGGCGAGGGCGACTTCATCGAAATTCAAGGCACCGCAGAAGAACAACCGTTCAACCGTGCCGAACTGGATGCACTGCTGGATTTGGCCGTGGCAGGGACCGCGCAGCTAACCGACATCCAACAGGCCGCACTCACCGCAGCAACCGAGTAGGAGTAACACGTGGATCCCGTTGTGGTATTAGCCTCCACGAATCAGGGCAAACTGGCTGAATTGCGCGCCATCTTGGCTGAAGCTATGCCGTCGTTGTCGCCGGAACAGGTCGTGGACTCGGCATCGGTGGATGCTCCAGATGTCGTCGAAGACGGTGTGACTTTTGAAGCCAATGCGTTAAAAAAGGCCACGCTCACCGCCCAGGCGACCGGCCTGATCGCCGTGGCCGATGATTCGGGCTTGGCGGTCGATGTCCTCCACGGTGCACCCGGGATTTTCTCGGCCCGTTGGAGCGGTACACACGGGGATGACCAGGCCAACCTTGAGTTGCTGCTGGCACAGTTGTCAGACATTGATGCGCCCCATCGAGGCGCAGCGTTTATTTGTGCGGCAGCATTTGCCACACCCGACGGTGAAACGCGACACGTAGAATTCGGTGAACTCGCCGGTGACCTCACCTTTGCGCCACGTGGTGACAACGGCTTTGGCTATGACCCGATTGTTGAGATTCCAGACCTTGGCAAAACTGCGGCTGAACTCGATGCGGAGACGAAAAACGAGATCTCACACCGTGGCAAGGCTTTCCGCGCACTCGCACCACACCTGGCAGGTGCGCTGCGCAAGTGATCGACTTCACCGCTATCGACTTCGAAACAGCAAACGGTTTTCGCGGTTCGGCGTGTGCCATCGGCGCGGTGAAAATCCGCAACGGGGCGATCGCCGAAACCCACTACTCTTTGCTGCAGCCACCCGCCGGATATGACCGGTTCGACCCGCGCAATATGGCAATCCACCGGATCACTCCCGCCGATGTCGCTACCGCACCGTCGTTTGGTGAGCACTTCGAGACACTCCACCAGTTTCTTGGCGACGACGTACTGGTCGCCCATAATGCCGGCTTTGACATCGGAGTGATTGAATCCGGACTCGAAGTCTCCCAGCTGCCCATCCCGCACATGGAGTTTGCCTGCTCACTGACGCTATCGCGTAAGCACTACCAGCTCGCCTCTCACGCGCTGCCCTCAGCCGCGGCCGAAGCGGGATTCGTGCTGAAGAATCATCACAATGCGCTCGAAGATGCCAAAGCCGCTGCAGCCATCGTCGTGGATATCGCGGCGCGTCGAGAAGTGCAATCTATCGACGAGCTCTTGGACACTTCGGCGATGCAACGCCGCGTGTTGGTGGCCCGTGCTGTGGGGGCAGAGCTGTCGCGTCCCACCCGTCACGCGTTGACCATGCCCGGCATGTTTGATGCCACAAATCACCGTGTTGCCGCCGATGAGCTACCGGATCTGATTCGCTGGCCCAATGAAGGCAGCAATCCGCCCGCCAATGAGCTCGCCGACTCTAAACACCCGCTCTTTGGCCATCACGTTGTGTTCACCGGACTGCTGGGTATCTCACGTCAAGAGGCCAAGCAGAAGGCCGCAGCGTATGGCGCGCAGACGCAATCACGTATCGGTTCGACCACGACCATGGTCATTATCGGTGATGGCACCCGCCCCGAAGAACTCGCCGATTTTGAACACAATCCCAGGTTGCAGCAACGCAAGATGCAAGAGGTCGTGCGGCGTCGTGCACAAGGTCAGGATATTGTGTTGGTGACCGAGCCAGAATTTCTCGGCATGCTCAACGAGAACTGGCCGCACGCCACCGCGATGTAGGACGTTGACTCTTGGCACCTGGTAATGTCATGGCTCATGATTAAAACTCGAGCGGCCTATCACCGTATCGCCCAACGAGCCGGGCTCGGTGATGTCGTCGCGATTCATCATGATCGACCGGGCGCAGGGACCGTCACGGCTTTTGTTATCGTGTGGCTCGTATTCAGTGGACTCACCTTCATCAATCCGTCAGAGACCGCACTGCTGGCAATCGCACCCACCATCCTGTTCGCGGTGATCGGGCTAATCATCTACGCCATGCTCTCCGGCGAGCGACTCATCGTGTGTCAAGGCGGTGTGCTCATCGGTAGCGTGGCACCGTTGCTCAAACCCTACCCAATCCGTTTTGAACAGATTGTGGTCGGCAGCGTCGTGCCCATCAGCGGCAACATCCGTCGTTTCGCCAAGCACACCGGCTTGCCAGTGATGCCGTCGGTACGCACTGCGTGGTGGTCGCGACGCGGCGTATCGCTTGCTGGGCCGAGCCCAGCCGAGGCTCGGCGCAATACTGCATTGCCCCAGCGAGGCGAGCACGCTGGCCGCATGGGCCTCCCGTGGCTCATTGGAACCCGCAGTAGCGCCGAACAAGCCACCGCAGACATTGCTCGTGCCGCCGGGTTAGCCGGATTTTCCGAACTGGCGCGAGCCACTGCCACGGCAGCGCCACGTGCGTTAACCGGTGACCCCGCCGATAACGACATGTTGCTGCCCGGGATTTTCACGCCCGTCGGACCAGAACCACGGGGCTAAGTGTGCTGCGTCAAGTGCTGAGACCGGTCACCCGCATGGTGATATTGATGCGTCCGTGCTCGAGACCGCAGCCTTCGGGAGCGGTGCCCGGATGCACTTTCGTCACACCGTGGTAGGCGAGCCGGGACGGGCCACCAAAGACGAACAGGTCGCCCGAGACGAGGTCGACGTCCTGATAAGGCTTATTGTGGTGTTGGGTATTGCCAAACCGAAAACGGCAGGTATCGCCGATCGACAACGAGACCACCGGTGCCATCGAGCGTTCGTCTTTATCTTGGTGCATCCCCATTTTCGCGGTCTCATCGTAGTAATTCACCAGGGCGGCATCCGGGGTGTACTCATCGCCGGCGTGTGGATCGCCGGTGGCAGCCACCAGCGCCTTGCGCCCCAACCGGACCATCCAGTCCGGAAAGTCGAGCACCCGATTGCCGTTTACATCAACGGCATCGCGCGTGTATTGATAGGGACGCCAATGCCAACCCAGGCACACGGTGCGCACGCTCATTTCATGCGCGCCGATCTTTGCAGAGCGGATGGGCAGCGGCCCTTGCCGCCACTGGTGGAACCGGTCGACAAGCCAGCGTTGCTGTTCTAACGTCAGCCACCCCGGCACATGGTGGGCGCCCTCGGGCAACTCGACGGCTGGCCTTTCCACCATGTCATCGCCGAATAATGGGTTCATGGCAGCTTGCTTCCGACCAGACATTGCTCAGATCAGCTCCACGAACCTGTACGAACCATGCTGGGTCACTTCGACGTCGTCGGCATCTTCGCTGTGGCGGATAACCCTCAGCATCTGACCGGCAACGGTAATGACCATGATGCCGTGTGGGGCGAGCTGTTCGACGAGTTCGTGGGGCAAGTGGGCAGGTTCCGCGGAGACCAGTATACGGTCGAAGGGGGCTCTCTCCGGTGCCCCTAAGACACCGCGTTGCGCTGTTTCTATACTGATCCATGGCATGTCGTGGTGCTCTAGGACCTCGTGGGTGGTCTCGGCGAGTTCAGGGATGATTTCGAGGCCGAGCACCGTGCCGGTTTCGGACACCAGGTCGCCCAGGATGGCAGTCGACCAGCCAGAGCCGGCGCCGACATCGAGGACACGCTGTCCGGGACGCACGTCCAGCAGACGCAACATATCGGCCACTGTGCTGGGCTGCGAGTTCGTTTGGCCGTGGCCAATTTGGATCGGTCGGTTCAATCCAGCGCGGTCGCGTTGAGTCTCGGGGAGAAAATCTTCGCGCTCTCGCCGTCGCATGGCTTCTAGGACGGCATCAGCGCCATGACCGGATGCGCCCGAGGAGACGATATCCTCCCAATCGTGGCATGGCATATGCTGTCTTCACCTACCTCACGCTCGGGGTATGTCCTGCTCATTCTACGCGCCGCCTGCATGAAGCCTTGACATGGTTCAGGTGGGCTGGATTTACTGGAAGCTTGAGCCAGGCTACCCCGCGATGAGGAGACCCTAGACATGTTGAGCCCTACTGCACGCGGAACGCTGAGCGAACGAGTGCTGGAAGCATTGCGTCATGGCACCACCGCCCAGCTTGACAACGCCCCGGAGCCCGAGAGCGTACAAGACGCACAATTGGCGCTGTGGGTCATGTATGAACAGCACCACGGCGGCTTCGATGATGTGTCAGACGACCTGGAGTGGGATCCGTACCTGATTGCAGTGCGGCGTCGCTTGGAGCAGGACTTTGAACAAACCCTTCGCGCTCGCACCCCACAGGTTCCCGAGCCTGGTGACTTCTCCGAGACGTTTTTCTCCTTCGTGGCCGACCATGATGGTCCGTCACTGGCAGCATATATGCACCGATCGGCCACTACAGAGCAGGTGCACGAGTTTTTGCGCCACAAGTCGATTTATCATTTGAAAGAATCCGACCACACCACCTGGGTGATTCCACGGGTGCCCGATCCTGTGAAGGCGGCCGTGATGGAGTTACAGTACGACGAATATGGTGCCGGCGATCCGAACCGATTACACGCCACGATGTTTGCTCGCGGAATGGCGGCAAGCGGCCTGGAATCCTCCTACGGTGCCTATATTGATGACGCGCCGTTGGAAGTATTAGAACAAAACAATGCGATGTCGCTCTTCGGGCTGAACCGTCGACTCCGGGCCGCGTCGTTAGGTTTCTTGGCCGCTTTTGAAGCCACGAGTTCGACCCCGTCGCGCAAAATTGCCCACGGATTAAACCGGCTCGAGTTCCCGGCCGAAATGATCGAGTACTACACCGAACACGTCGAAGCCGATGCGGTCCACGAACAATTGGCGGTGCGCACCGTCTGTGGGGCACTGCTTGAGGAGGCACCGGAACTCCACGATGACGTCTACTTTGGGGCATGGACCAGTATGGATCTTGAAGACCGGTATGCCGCACGTATGCTACGAGAGTGGGCGCCATGAGTGATGCATCGAACTCGGATCACCCGGATATTATTCTGTGTCCCGGCGGGCCGATGCTGCTGCGCGGGGACCATGTCGTCCAAGACGAAGACGGCATCGAACACGAGACGACGCGTCCGGTCAGTGCAGTGTGCCGGTGCGGCAAATCGCAAATCAAACCCTGGTGCGATGGCACCCACAAGTTCTTACGCAAGCGCTCCGAGGGTCCGTCATCGGGCTAGGTGCACGATGACTCCGTCGTCAAAGCTCCGAGTGTCCTGAACCTCGAGCCCGCCGGGCAGCTGGCGGACGTAGTCGGCGATCCGCTCGACCTGGGTCGTGTTGCCCAGCTGCAACAGTGCGGAGCCGCGCTCGGCAAGGTGACGGTCGATGAGTTCGACACACGTTCGTGCCAGGTCAAGCCCGTCATCGCCGCCGTCGATGGCAAGCACCGGATCGGCGGGAAATTGTGCCGTGTCGCAGCTGCGCACCCACGGTGGATCCGCAATAATCAGCGCAAAGCGTTCGCTGGCGCCCAGTGCATCTTCCATTTGCGCCAGCCGGAACTCGACGCGGGCATTGAGGCCGTTGGCTGCCGCGTTTTCTTGTGCGAACCGTTGTGCTACTGGATTGAAGTCAACCATCACCAGGTGTCGAGAAGAATTGTGCACAGCGCCCAACCCAATGTGCCCCACCCCGGCACACAGCTCGAGGACCGGTCCCGCAGGCGCATCGCCGAGCAGTTTGGCAGCCCAGCCAGATTGTGCTTCGGTCCACGGTCTGGGTTCAAGCACCTGCTGATCGTAGGCGATGCTCAACCCCTGAAATGTGAGACTCTTAGCGGTGGAATGCTCGTGCATGGAAACTCTTTCTCGAAAGCTGTTCACCGATCCACCTTACCGGTGCACCCGGAGACTGCGATTGCGGTTGATGGCTGCGAATACTTCTTGTGGGCGGGGGCGAGCTAACCGGCCGGGGTGGCCCCGGTGCGGGGAGATGGTCTCTACACCGTCGGCGTTGATCTGCTGGAACAGCTCGGTGACCAACTCGTCTAGCGTCTGGTTGGTACCGGTGCGTTGTTCCAGCTCTTTCAGGATGGCGGCAATGCTGTTGGTTTGTGAAGGATCGACCAGCTGTTGTACGGCAGATAGGTCGATGGTGCCACTGGAATGACGCAGCGATTGCAAGCCTTTGGCCTGCCACGACTTTTTGCCCCCACGGTGTTTGCCTGAGTCCTTGGGCTCCAAGCCCTGCAGTACGCGGTGTTGGGGTGCAGGAAATGCCTCTTGTGTGGCAATCGGTTCGGCGAGGTCGCGAGCATCTTCGCTGACATCAGACACACGGTAGTGGTCTAACAGCAGCACACGGTCAGCTACATCGATAAATGCGCCCGAGCCACCGGCCACCAACACGGTGGACACGCCCTGATCCTCCCACAGTGCCCGAATACGGTCCAGCAACGGAGTGATCGGTTCCTTATCCCCGGGGACCAGCTGGCGCATCCGATCATCGCGGATCATGAAGTTCGTGGCCGAGGTGTCTTCGTCAATGAGTAGCGTGGTAGCTCCGGCCTCGAGCGATTCGACGAGCCCGGCAGCCTGCGACGTCGAACCTGACGCATTGGTGGTTGAAAAGCGAGACGTATCGCTACCACCGGGCAGGTCACCAATGAACGTCGAAATATCCACATCGGCCACGCTGCGCCCATCCTCGGCTCGCAACGCCACCGCGTCATCCACCGTGACAGCAAATTCGCGACCGTCACCACCAATATGGTTATACACGCCACGTTCCAGCGCTCGCAACACAGTGGATTTACCGTGGTAACCCCCACCAATGATCAGACTCACGCCGCGGGGGAGTGCCATACCGGTGACTTCGACTCCCGAATCCAAAGTGAAACTGCGCTGGAGCGATGCGGGCGACGCAAATGGCACGGCCTGGTCTGCTGGCAGATCAGAATTGCCCGCGGCACGAGGCAGTACGGCACCGTCGGCGATGAAGCCGACCAAGTCGTGTTCGACCAAGAGCTTGCGCAACCGTGTTTGGTCGCGCATTAATACAACAGCGGTTTCCAGCGCGGCATGATCGGTGTTCAACAGTGCCCGGTCGATGACCTGCGGCAGGGCTTCGGTAAGTAGGGTGCGTGCGGCCCGACCTCGGATGCGTCGTCCCTGAGCGGGCAGGGCTGCTTCCAACCGCACCACGACCTGTGGGGCCTGCTGCGTGAATACCACCGAGGTGCGTTCGAGCACCTGCTGTCCTGGAGTATCGATACTCAGCGCGCCAGAGCCTTTGCCCCCACCCGGTGCGTGTGCACGAATCGCCTCATGCACACGCCGGGTGAGGTAATCGCTGACCGCAACAGCGCCAACACCTTCCAGCAGCCCCGGATCGATGCCGGTGGCCGCCAATGGGACGCGGGCTTGGACGAGCGAAGGTGGTGCAAACGGATCGGATTGCACTCGGTCGACCGACAGTTCGAGGTTATCGTTGAGTCGGTGTGTCCCGGCGATCCGTTTGTATCCTCCGTAGCCGGAACCGTCGAGTTGTTGCAGCTTGTTGGCGAGGGAAGTCATGGCCGGAGTCTAACAAGCTGTTCCCGGCCACGAAATCCGTGAGGCCCGCCAAGCGCGTTAGCCGCGTCGACGACGGGTCCAGTACGTACTGTGCACTGTGCGGTGCTCGTTTCCTGAACATTCACTCAATGGTTAGCCACACGATTTGTCGTCGTTAGTCCAACGTATATCTGCACTCCACAGTGGAGTCCATGTGTAAAAATTCTGTTGAGACTGGCACGTGTTGTCAGAGAACTTTTCATCGTCCAACCGCTTTCCTCAGCGTCGTCGCCGTATCGTTGGGGCTGACGGGCCTCGGGTCGGTCATTGTGCCGGCACCTCAGGCTGCTGCAGCTGAAGCTACCGCATCCGCACAGGGCAGATTCACCGATGAGCTGGGCAGTCCCGACACCATGGAGTTTACTACCGCGGACTCTGCGATCGCTGCGGTTGATGACCAGACGTGGGACTCAGAAAACATTGGCCCAACCGAGTCGCCCTATCAGGCGTTTGAACTCGAGCATCCCGGGGAATTTGCTCCGGTCTCATGGACCGGTGTCGTCGACCCATCGCGCGAGGTCACCTTGCTGGCTTGGAACTATGAGACCGGCGCGTGGGATCAGCTGCGCACCGAATCCGGTGCTGCCCCAGAAAACACCGTGCTGGAAGCTTACCTCTCCGAAGACTATGCCAACGAGACCGGTCAGACCCACCTTGCGGTGACGGGTGAAGACGGGCACATGGCGCGGACCGAGGAATGGGCGCCGGATGAATTCGGTGTGACCAACGAATTCGCTGATCCAGCCGACTACGACTTTTCCATCGCACACGTCACCGACACCCAGTTCCTGTCGGAAGGTGCCGTTGATCCTGACCTGGAGGCTGTTGGGCAAGAACGCTTTGCCGAGGCCTACCGTGCGCAAATGGACTGGATCGTGGACAACGAAGATTCCCGCAAGATCTCGTATGTCGCCCATACCGGTGACATCATCGAAAACTGGATGCTGCCCCACCACCCAGAAGCACAGGCCCGCGAAGAGTTCGAATTCGCATCCGAAATGCAGTCCATCATCGATGACGCAGGCATCCCCAACGGCATCATCCCCGGCAACCATGACAACGGCTGGGGCACGTTTGGCAACGACATGTTCAACGACTACTTCCCCGCCGAACGATATGAGGAAGCAGCCGCGAACTGGGACAACGCATCTTATGGCGGCCCGTGGGAAGAAGGCGACAACTCGGCGCACTATGATCTCTTCGAGGTCGAAGGTCACGAGTTCATTGCCGTATATCTGCCCTACGGTCACAACACCGCACAGCGCAATTGGGCCAACGACGTCCTGCAGGCATTCCCAGACCGGGATGCATTCCTGTTTACCCACGCCTACCTGCGAGCCTCAAGCAACGCTGACGCGTCCAAGGCGATCGGCAATCTTGGCTACGGCGATAACGGCCACCTGCTGCGCAGCCAGGTCGTGGAAGAATACGACAACCTGGTGATGGTCTCATCGGGCCACTATCACGGCACCACCTGGAACCAGAACTTCAATGGCGATGGCGGACCGGTCTTCGAGATGCTGGGCGACTACCAAAACTACGAGGTTGGCGGCGAGCGCAACACCGGGTTCATGCGGCTGTTGCAATTCGATATCGACGCCGGCGAGGTGAAGGTCAACACCTACTCACCGAAGCTCGATGCAATGGGTGCCACCGGTTATGACCCCGAAGGTCGTTACATTGAGTCAACCGATGAGTACACCGCACCGTTGTCCTTGAGCTCGCGCGGCACGACGCTGATGACGGATCAGGTCCGCATTGGCGAGGACTCTGAATCCGTGACCGAACCGCCGGAAGGCGAA
Source organism: Yaniella soli (assembly GCF_054782375.1). Taxonomy (NCBI): domain Bacteria; kingdom Bacillati; phylum Actinomycetota; class Actinomycetes; order Micrococcales; family Micrococcaceae; genus Yaniella; species Yaniella soli. Next base: position 49,108 of record NZ_BAAGSP010000005.1, on the reverse strand, counting down.
GAGACACCGGAACCAACGGACCCACCGACCGAACCGACACCGGACCCACAGCCAGAGCAGGATCTTGTGATCGATCAGCAAGCGGACGTGACGGTGACCGCCGGCACTGAGATCGAACCAATCACGGTGGCAGTCAACGATGAAGACGCCAACGTCGAATTCTCAGAACTGCCAGCGGGCTTGGTTGGTGTACCGGATGCCCGTGAAATCACCGGAATCCCTGAGGCTGCCGGCGATTATCCCGTCACGGTGACCGCGACCGACCAATTTGGCCGCGAGCAGCAGATGAGCTTCACCATGACGGTCGAAGACGCTCCGGAAGAGCCCGACCCCGAGCCAACTGATGAACCTGAGCCAACCGACGAGCCACAGCCCGAACCGGATCCGACCAATGAACCGACCGATGAGCCGACGGGTGAGCCAACTGACAGCCCTACGAATGCTCCTACTGTTGACCCAGTAGGCGACGTCGACGATAACGGAACCGGAAACGACACCGATACTGCCGGATCAAGTGATGATTCAGGAGACGGTGCTGGAACGGCCGATGAGGACACCCAAGCCACGAGCTTTGGTGATCGACTCGCAAACACCGGTGCAGGCTCGACCACAATCTTAGTGGTAGGTGCACTCGCCCTCCTTGGTTTAGGAACCGGCGCCATCATGCTGCATCGCCGCAAGCAAGCCTAAGCCCTAGCGCTCGCGGTCAACTGACTGAGCCCGTGGACTCTATGAGCAAGAGTCCACGGGCTCAGTTGTCGATTAGGACAGGTTGCGACAGTTGCCGCCGATACCACCAATGAGACCGGCGTTACTTGCTACGGACGTTGTTTCGGAGGTCCAGTCGCTTTGTGGGTCTTGAATCTTGATGGCGATTTCCAGTTCGGAGCCTAGTCCAAGTAAACCGCCCAGGAGGTTGGTCGGGACATCTGTCCGGTAGCCATCGTCTGTGGTCTCGGTGTTGCCAGTGAGATTGAAACCGGTGAGCGGTTCAAGAAGAGACCCCAGCCCCGAGGTCGAGGCACTCACTTCGACGTCATCGAATGTGTAACCGTCTGGAATGTCCCAAAAAATCCGTACCCTTGCGCCAAGTCCCAACAAACCCGGTCGGAACTGGCAATCGCGAGTCAGCGTGGGAGCAGGAATTTCGGCGGCCTGGAGCACTCCGGTGGCAGACTCATCTGCCGACCATGCCGCGGTTGTGGAACCAACCGGGGTGTCTCGAGTGAAGGATAGACCCACAATGAGGGCGACCAGGACCACGACGGCGCCGGTGATGTGTCGTCGCCGTTGGCTCGTGCGAGTTGTGCTGGTCACGGACACCGCCTCTCCGGGATAATGCTGCTCGTGGCCCATCGTACCGAAAAATAGTGAAGACGCATGGTTCCGCTAGTGTTGAATTTCTACGCCAGCGAACATAATTTAGACTGGCGCCATGGACGTTCAAGCATTTCGGATCAGGTTTTCCACCCTCGTGGTTGGGGCCGGTGTTGCGCTGGTCTCTCTGCTCTCCGCCGGTGTCGCATCTGCGGACGAACCAGAAGACGTTGAAAACTTTGAGTATGCCAGTTGGAATCTGAACTACGACATCAGCCTCGACGCCAACTCTCGCGCGCAAGCAGAGGTCACCGAAGAACTGCAAGTTGAGTTCCCGCAGACCGATCAGAACCGCGGCATCGTCCGATCCTTACCGTTGCGGTACCAGTCAGCGCCGGCGGCACCCGAAGACATCAGTGTCACGGATGGTGCCGGTGATGAGGTGCCCTTCGAGGTGGAAGATGAGGACGGATTCCGCAACATCCTGGTCGGTGACGACACGTTCGTCCATGGCACCCAGACTTATGTCATCAGCTACACCGTCGATGACGTCATGCACGCCACCGATCAGGCCGATGAATTCTACTGGGATGTGGTCCCCGTCGATCGGCAACAACCCATCGAGGATGTGACCGCCCAGATCCGGCTTGATTCCACGCTAAGCGCTGCAATGACGGGCAACTCGTCCTGTTATGTTGGCACCCCGGACGACTCAGCCTCCTGCAGTATTGAGACCACCGGTGATGGTGCGCTGAGCGTTTCGGAAACGCAGCTGCCGCCAGGTCAAGGGGTCACGGTGGCCATCGGTGTGGAACCGGGTACTGTGACCCAACCACCCGAACGCCAAGAAAACGTGTTGCTTGACGTCGTGCCGCTGCTGCTTGTGGGCGCAGCATTCCTACTGACTGCCGGTGGCGCGCTGAGCGTGCTGGCCATGGTTCGGCGATACCGTGACGATACCAGCCAGCCCAGCACACAATACGGCATCCCAGAGGGCATGAACCCGCTGATTGCCCGGTGGGTGACCGGCAGGGGCCACAATCCGATCGTGGCGACCATTCTTGATCTGGCCGTGCGTGGTGTGCTGCGGATTGAGGAACGCGAAGAGCACACGGGGAAGAAACCAAAAATGAAACCCGTCCTACGGCTCATCGACCCACAGCTGGCCACCGATCCGCTCGAGAGGCAACTGCTCGAAGGCATATTCCCCGATCTCACACCGGGCGAGACATTTACGTTCCCCAAAGACTCAAAAGACTTCACCAAAGCAGCCCAGAAAGTCGTGCAAGACAGTGGTGATGCCGTGCTGGAGCGCGGCTATCAACAAAAACTTCGCCATCGCGGGGCGGCGGTGGCCGGATGGGTTTCGCCGGTCTTTTTGATCCCGGCCCTCGTGCTGCTCATCATGGGCGCAAGCCGAGACAACACCGTGATGACCGTGCTCAGTGTGTGCTTGGGTTTGCTCAGTCTGATGCTCATGATCATTTGCGTGGTGAAACACCGTGTGCTGACGCCTCGGGGCGCAGCCGAGCGCACCCAACTGGAGCGGATGCGCCAGATGATCGACGCCTCCGAGACCGAACGATTAGACATCTTGCAGTCCTTTACCCACGCCAGCCGCCGAACGGCGGGCCCTGACTCCGAGAGCCAAACGATCCAGCTCTATGACCGGTTACTGCCCTACGCCGTGCTGTTTGGCAAAGAACAAGAATGGTCCGAGGTGCTCTTCGACACATACCAGCACTACCACGTCCCGGCCCCGATATGGTATCCAGCACTACTGCATCACGGTACCGACAGTCTCAGTCCGTTGAGTTCGATGCTCAGTTCGGTCAGCGCGGCCGCTGCGACCTCGAGCTCGGGCGCAGGTTCCACCGGTGGTGGTGTTGCCGGTGGAGGTGGCGGAGGCGGTGCCGCCGGTGGCCGGTAAGCCTAGCTGGTGAGTTTCAGCCAGCGCTCGATAACTTCTGTGAGCACATTGAACTGGTCTAAGTGCGTGGGAGTATTGGTACCGGATTCTCCCAGGAGTCCGCCGATCAGTTGACCGGCAACCAGCGCCGTCGCACGTGTATTGCCCCCGAAATTTACCGCATTCGTGACCGCTGCGGCATAGAGCTGCTCGGGTGCCACGGGCTGTTCCAGCGCATCGGCCACCGCACGGATTGCGGCCGCCAACACCTCGTGGCCCGTCATCGGCGTGTTCACGGAGCCAGCCAGAGTGGTGCGGATGAGTTCTGCCAGTTCGACACCGTCATGGTCCGTCAGCCAAGCTAGGACGTCGGTGACCGCGCTGAGCAGAGTTTTGCCCGCGATGATGTGGTGGACCAGCAGACTATACGCGGCCGGTGCGTGCCAGGACCCATGTGTCAGCACGGCGACCTGATGGGACATCTTGGCCACCCATTGAGCATCAACCTGGGGGATCATGCCCAATGGCGCAGACCGCACCAGCGCATCGGCACCGACGGAGTCTGCACCGTGGGGCGTGCGTGGGGTGCCCATGTCGGACTCTTCGAGCCCGGCTTTCGTTGCGTCATCGACGACGCCCGAGGCCACCGGATGCGCGTCGATCCAGCGGTCAAGCGGGGCGGGAACCCCTTGTGCAAAAGCCCCGTACCGATTCTTATACCAACGCAACAAGGCAAGCCACACGGCGGCGGGAGGATCGGCTGCCTGCCCATCGCTGGCCCACTCCAAGACCTCGAGCAAACCGTCGGCCACGTAGAGACCAAGTTGGGTTCCGGTCGAACATTTAGTGCCCTCGGGGTCAAGCGCGGCGGCCTCGGCGCGGGCGCCTCCGTAGAACACCCCGGCGATGCGCGAAGAGAAGTTATCCATGGCCATAACCTTATCGCGTCCCACCCGGATGCCTAGACTGAAGGGTATGCGGATTCTTCACACCTCGGACTGGCACCTGGGCCGGTCTTTCCACAACACAGACATGCTTTCGGTACAACAGCACGCCATCGATGTCATCGTCGCCACCATTACCGAGCGCGACATTGACCTGGTGCTTATTTCCGGTGACGTCTATGACCGCGCGCTGCCGCCGGTCGATGCGGTGCGCATGTTTGACCAGGCGCTCGTGGACATGCGCGCGGCCGGCGCCGAAGTGGTCGTCACCTCGGGGAACCATGATTCGGCTATCCGGCTGGGATTTATGTCCCGGATGATGCGCAACGCCGGGGTCTATATCCGCACGATGCCGGACTCGATCACGGACCCGGTGATGTTCGACGACGCAAACGTGTGTATCTGGACGGTGCCCTACTTGGAGCCCCGTCTGCATGCGGCTCAATTCGGGGTCGATGCGAACCACTACAGCATCATGTCGCATGTGATGGAACAGGTGCACGCCCAGATTGCGGCGCGCGGGCTCGAGGATGCGACACACATCATGATGGCCCACCTGTTTGCCGCCGGAGCCTCGGGCTCAGACTCGGAACGCAACATCGGTGAAGATGCCGGTGCCGAAATCGGCTCATTGGGCCAGGTGCCCGCCGACATGTTTGCGCGCATGGATTACGTGGCGCTGGGGCACCTGCATGGCCGCCAAACGATGGCCGACACCGTGCGGTATTCGGGTTCCCCGGTGGCCTACTCCTTCTCGGAACACCAACATCACAAGGGCATGTGGCTCATCGAAACCAAAACTATGACGGTTGACTGGGTCGACATCCCGCAGCCGAAGAAACTCGCCGTACTCCACGACGAACTCGAAGCACTTCTGGAATCTGACGAATACGCCTGGGCGGAGGAGGCCTGGTGCCAAATTACGGTGACTGATCCGCAACGGCCGCCGCGCGCGTTTCAACGGCTGAAACAACGCTTCCCCGATATGTTGAACTTTATTCTCGCGCCCACCGGCGGTGTCGAACAGCAAACCACCTACTCGGATCGCATTGCCAAAGCCACCACGGATCTTGACCTCGTGCTCGACTTCGTACACCACGTGCGCAACCGAGAGGCCTCGGTACAAGAACACAGCTGGTTGCAAGACGCCCTGAACCACGTGAATCGTGTCAAAGAACAGGACGTGAAATAATGCGCATCCACGCCCTCACGTTCCAAGCCATCGGGCCCTACGCCGGGCAACAGCACCTGGCGTTTGCCCAACTCGACCAGGTCGGTCTGTTTTTACTCGACGGGCCCACCGGCGCCGGAAAATCAACCATCCTAGACGTCATCACCTTTGCGCTCTACGGCAAGGCCGACGATGAGCGCAAAAATACCGAGCTCCACTCCACGCTAGCCAAACCCGGTGTCGCCCCGACCATTACGCTTGATGTCTCTTTCGGTTCGAGACGCTTCGTCATCGACAGGGTGCTGCAACACTTGGCACCCCGCCGCGGTGCCAAAGATCCCGACGACGTCGTGATCCGTCAGGCCAGCATTGCCCTGACCGAAATTATCGAGGGCGAATCGCGGCAGTTGACCACCCGGGTCGACGAAGCTCAACAGATCCTGCGCTCGGTGATCGGGCTGAGCCGCGAACAGTTCACCTCCGTCGTGCTGTTGCCCCAGGGCGATTTCGCACGATTCCTCAAAGCCTCGAGTAATGATCGTGAGGCCATCCTGCGTCAGCTGTTCAATACCCACCGCTTCGACGAAATCGGTGACTACCTGGCCACTGAGGCCAAGAAACTCCGCGGCGCCGTCGAGGCAGACAGTGAGCGTCGCGAAAGCCTGCGCGCCGGACTCATCCAGATCGCTGAAACGTGCACTGCGCCAGCTCACGACACCACCGACCCCGTGGACGAAAAACTGAGCGAACTCAGTGACGAACAGCTGATCGAACACGTCGAGCACGTCATGAGCGGGCTTGAAACCCACGCCCGGCGTCGAGTCGAGCAGTCGAAGACGACGCTAGAGCAAGCTCAGAAACGGCTTGCCGAACTCCAGGAACAGCGAACCCAGATTCGCGACGCCACTGACTACCGCCAGCGTCACCAAGCACACCGTGACGACGTTGTGGCGGCGAAATCGGCCCGGCAACAGCTCACGATGCACGACCGTGCCAAACCTGTCGCGGACGCGCATCGTCACTTCCAGACCGCTCAACAGCAACAAACCGCAGCCATCGAGCAATGGCAACACCAGCTCGACGTGGCACAACACGACCCCATGGTGGTCCACTGGGCCGCAGACCGCGATATTTTCACCGTGACCGTCGACGAGGTGGCGGCGTTGGTGGATGGTTGGAAAACCGTGGAGTCCTCCGCCATTCGGGCCGTCGAACAACTCCGGCAGCACGAAAAGACCCAGGCGACGATCACCGCACACCAACAGCAACTCACACAGCGCCAACACGCCCAAGAGCAACTCACTGAGCAGATTGCAGCCCGTCAACAAACCTTCGAAACGGTCCGAGAAGAACTCGAGGCGAGCAAGGCAAAGGCCGAACAACTCGCCGGCGTCGAACACACCCTCGAAACCGTGCAACAGCAACTTCGAGACGCAAAATCGAAACAGTCTGCTGCCAAAGAGGCGCATACGGCACAATTGGCAGCAAACACCGCGGAACAGGCCCGCGATGAGGCGAAGAAAACCTCCGATGACGCACTGGAACATGCCCAAACGCTGCTGCGTCGACGGATTGAAGCGGCCGCCGGATTCCTGGCCGAAAAACTCGAGGACGGTCAGCCCTGCGAAGTTTGCGGATCCATGAGCCACCCGGCCCCGGCCGAACTTCACGGCTTAGAAGAAATCTCCAATGACGCCGTCAAAACGGCAGAAGATCGCGCAACCGAAGCTCGTCGGGTCGCCAACGAGGCCGAACAAACGTACCAAAGCCGATCGACCACCCTGCACGAACTCCAAACGCGAGCCGGGGGATGGGGCGTTACCGAGGCCGACGCAGCAGTTGCCACCGTGGAACACAGCGTGGCAACCGCGCAGCAAAATGTTACCGAACTGGCTGCACTGCGCGCGCGCATTAAAGAACATGAGACTCGTGTCGAAGCGTTGCGGGCCGAACAATCCGCGGCAGAACAGCAACTGACCGAAACGACTACCCAGATCACCTCCATCACCACTGAGCTCGAGCAATCGCGCGCAGCATTAGCCGCCGCCCTGGGTGCATACGAAACCGTTGAGGCGTTGCGCTCCGCAGTCGAACCGGCTTACCGAACGGTGAGTCAGATTGTGAATCAAGGGGCTGACGTCTCTACGGCGGTCAAGGAGCAAACATCGTGCGCCGATCGCGTGGCCGAAGCGTTGCGGAAATCTGCAACCGACGAGGAACCCGCATTTGACGACGCCGATGCTGCCACAGCGCACCTGCTGGATGCTCAAACGTATCGAGAACATGACCAACTGGTGCGCCAATGGACCACCGAACACGACCGGCTCGAGGAAAAAGCAGGCCAACCCGCCGTCGTCGCCGGACTCAAACTCCTCGATGAGGGCCACAGCGCGCCGTCCGAAGAAGCCCTCGAAACGGCTCGGGACGCCCAGCACGCGGCGCAAGTTGCACTGTCACAAGCCAACCGAGAACACGGCAGCATCCAAGCCGCACACAACCAAGCGCGCGGCCAACATCAACAATTGGAAGAAGTCAGTCGACGCTCTGCTCACCAGTTGGCGACTTACGAAGAACTCGCGGGCCTCAGCGATGTCGTTGCTGGCCGGGGAGAGAACTCGGCGACGATGCCACTGCGCTCATTCGTGCTGGCCGGTTGGTTGGAACAGGTCGCGGCGAACGCGTCCGAACGACTCACCGGCATGACCGGGGGACGATACGAACTCAAACACGCTGTGGGCCATGGCGGACGTGGCCACGCCGGACTGAATCTCGAAGTGATCGACCACGTCAACGACACGGTACGCAACCCCTCCACCCTCTCCGGTGGTGAAACGTTCATGGCCTCACTCGCTTTGGCACTCGGGCTGGCCGATGCCGTGCAAGCACAGGCCGGCGGTGTCGCCATGGATACCCTATTCATCGATGAGGGCTTCGGCTCCCTCGATGCAGAAACCCTCGAAGACGTCATGGGGGTCCTGGATGCATTACAGGACGACGGGCGTCTCATCGGACTGGTCTCTCACGTTGAATCCATGAAACAGCAAATCCCGCACCGCATCCAAGTGCACAAAACGCAGACCGGCTCCAGTGTGAAGGTCATCGCCCCAGACTTGGCTTGATCGAACCGCTGGTGAACGCAAGTTGACTATATGGGGCCTGGTCGATTGACCTGCGGGTGTAAACCTGACAGGTTCGTAACCTACATCACGAGCAAACTGGTCAAGGGCTCGATTGTTGCACTAATTTGGGAGACTGATGAAAACTGATTGTTCACCTTGGACCAGTTGCCATGAACGTGATGAACACCTCTTTGTGCCGCCTGACCGGGGTAAAACCGGCCTTTTGCACTCAATAGGCGCCAACCAGAGCCTCTATTCCGTCTTTAAAAACCGGCCATTATTTTTGGGTTAACCTTTCGTTCATGTATCGATGTTTCACTGTGTGTGACATCGACAGAGCGAAGGGACTATCTCGGGTATGAGCCTAGATAATTCTACGGAGAACAGGGTCCTAAATTTTGATTCTCCGGGCGACGGCGCACCTATTGAAACAGTTCAACGCCCCCGCCTGCTGGACCGTCTACCAGTAACCGCTAGAACTCGAAAAGTTATCGAATGGTTCTCCGTGGTGTTCGCGGTGTACCTGTTGATCACCGCCGTGAATGTGATCGGCTCGGGATTCAGCGCGGCAACCGGTGGTCAAGCCGAAAGCATCTTTACCTTTGCCCAAAACCCCGTCGTCGGGCTCGTCATCGGTATCCTCGCGACCGTCCTCACGCAGTCTTCCTCTACCACCACTTCCATCGTTGTGGGTATGGTTGCCGGGGGACTTCCACTGGCTACTGCCATTCCGATCTTGATGGGTGCCAATGTTGGTACCACGATGACCTCGACGATTGTGTCACTCGGGGCAGCCGGGGATCGGAATCAATTTCGTAGGGCCTTCTCTGCGGCATCAGTCCACGACATGTACAACATCCTGTCGGTGGCGATCTTTTTCCCCCTCGAGTGGGCATTTGGCATCCTGGATCACGTCGGTACCTGGTTCGCCGGCCTGACCACAGGCTCCGATGGCGGCATCATCGCCACCATATTTACGACGTTTGGCAACGCGGTCTCCGCCGTGACCGATCCAGGTGCAAACGGCGTCGAAGCCGGACTCACAGCAGCGCTTCCGCCGGTCTGGGCAGGTATCGCAATGATCGCCGTCGGTGTTGGCCTGATCTTGATGGTCATCAAATTCATCTCCAGCATGCTTAAGGTATTGCTGGTTGGCAACGTCGAGAAAATGTTCCACAAGGCCATCGGTCGTGGCCCGATCTCTGGGATCTTCTCGGGACTGCTCATCACCGTGATGGTCCAGTCGTCATCAACCACCACTTCACTGACCGTGCCGTTGGCCGCCTCCGGCAAGTTTTCGCTGTGGCAGATCTACCCCTTCACCGTGGGCGCCAACGTCGGCACCACCATTACGTCTATGATTGCCGCCTTCGGCTTTACCGGTGGCCAAGCAACCGCTGCCATGACAGCAGCCGCAGTGCACCTGTTCTACAACATCTTCTCGGCATTGGTGATTTTCTTGGTGCCGTTCCTACGTCCGCTGCCCGTACTGGGCGCTTCATGGCTTGGAGCACTCGGAGCGAAGAACAAACTCTATGTTGTTGCCTGGTTGGCGGGACTCTTCGTCGTGCTGCCTGCCATCATGATAGGAATTACTGCTCTGTTCTAAACTTAATGCGCGTATTAGGTTTGGAAGAAGTAGTTTTTCCTCGGCTCTTGTCCAGGATCAATGAGCCGGTGCAGCGTAAACCGGAATTCGCCATCAACCTTGCTGATGTGGAGTTGATCAGCATGCAGAGCCTGGTGATGGTGCGAACACAATTGAACCCCGTTCGCCGTACTCGTGTCACCGTCTTCGGACCAATATTGAACATGGTGCACTTCGCATAACGACGCCGCCCAGTAACATCCGGGCACAACACAGCCCCGGTCTCGAGCAAGAATCGCGCGTCGAATGGGCTCGCTAAACTGCCGTTGTTGCTGACCACTCGACAACACTTGTCGTCGTCCGGTCAGTGTGATTGGCGAAACCCCAACATCGCAGCGTATTCGAAAAATGACATCCGGGGGAATATACCTAGTAAAGATTCCCTGAGAGACTCGTGGTTGGAGTCGGTCCAAATTGTCATCGTCGAACAACTCACCAATATCTGTGGTTTTCGGTGGTGGAAGACTCATGACCGATTCGCCGACGTTCGTCGTCGAAGACTCGGACACCTGCGCGCCAGCGATTTCGGGGACATGGGTACTTTCGCCCTGGGACACTTCTGCCGTATGCATCTGAGCCAGTAGCGTCAACAGTCTCTCGCGCTGCTCGGCGTCAATCTCGGGTAGCAGCCCGGCGAGTTCTTTGCGGACGCCGTCCAACAGTGTCGCATAATCGGTAATCACCAGCATTTGTGTGTGCGCACCGCTGGCGCCACGGAAGCCGGACTTGTCCAAGTTGGCCATCCCAAATTTGATGAGATCGCGCAGCGCATGCATCCGACGATGGCCCTTGCTGCGGGTTTCAAATTCGGCGTCGTCGTCCTTGCCGCGCGGGTTGGTGAGCGCATACAGCATCGTTTGTGTCGCTTCATCGCCTTCGGCATCCATGATGACTTTGTACTCGATGGCGTTTTTGTTGCCGCGGACGGGCCCAACGCGACGCACATCGTACATGGCGTCGGTCTGTTGCTGGGAAAAGTTGTGGTCGGCCGGATCGAGTGATGCCATCGCTTGCCGTTTGCGTTCCCCGACGAATCGGCTGAACTCTTCGGGCGTAGTGGACTCGATTTTCGTGGCGAGATCCTTCTCAATCACTGTGCGCAGTTTGGCGCGGTAGGCTTCATCTTTGCCCGCGGTTTCGGCAGTTTTGTCGACGTCGTTGATCATCGACACGGCCGCAGAGAGTTTCCCAGGATTCACGCGGCCCTGGAATGCGCCAAGAATGGGCAGCCGAGTTTCGCCCACGGTCGTGCCGCGGTCGGGGTCGGTAACACGCGCCGGTGTCATGGATGCCGCAAGACGAACGCGCCCGGCGGCCTCGTGGCCGCGAATGCCATGGGTCTTTGCGATGAGGTCGTTGGTGTCGCGGAACGCTGTTTTGCCCCGGGGTAATCCCAGCGTATCGCGCAGCTTGACGGTGTCGAAGCCATCCTTGATCAGACCTGTGTAACGGTATTGCAGGGGCGTCGCCGCGCGCAACGTCTCCTCGAGTTGCATAGAGCGCTGCAACACACCGTCACTGGGCACGTCAGGCTCTTGGTCGTCGAGCTGTTGGAATGCGCCGCGAATGAGATCGTGGAGTTGCTCGGTGGTCAGCTCACCCCAGTCAACGGGCCCGTCGACACCGGGGAGGTCGAGTGTTTCGAGCAGGTTGGGCGCGGTCGCGATGGTCATGGGGTCTCACCTCCGATCTAGGTGAGACCATCCTGCTACACATCGCGCCGCGCCGCCGGCCGTGTCGTGTGTTGTGTGGATAACTAGCCGAGCTGGAGCGTTTTAGTGGTTTCCTTGGTGACTTCGGCCAGCAGATCGGGGTGATCGTTGAGACGTTTGCCCAGCGATGGGATCATCTCGGTAAGTTTCGTCTCCCAGTCATTGAACCGCGTCGGGAAGCTGCGGCGCAGCAATTCGACCATGATTGGTGCGGCGGTCGAGGCACCGGGGGATGCTCCGAGGAGTGCGGCAATTGAACCCTCCGCACCCGAGACGAGTTCGGTACCAAATTGCAGGATGCCGCCCTTGGCTGGATCCTTTTTGATGACCTGGACGCGCTGACCGGCGGTGATCAGTTCCCACCCCTCGTCTGCGGCGTCGGGATAGAAGTTGCGCAGTGCGTCGATTTTTTTGCCCTGCGATTTGGTAATTTCTGAGACGAGGTAGCCGACCAGGTCGAAATTGTCTTTGGCGACGTTGAGCATGGGTAACAGGTTGTGTGGTCGCACCGATTTCGGTAAATCGAGAATCGAGCCGGTCTTCAAGAAGTTTGTGGAGAACCCGGCGAAGGGCCCGAACATCAAGGAGCGACGACCGTCGACGAATCGGGTGTCGAGGTGTGGTACCGACATCGGTGGGGCACCGACGGCGGCCTGACCATACACTTTGGCGTAGTGCTGGTCGATGACTTCCTGGTTGGTCGAACGCAAAAATTCGCCCGAGATGGGGAACCCACCGAAACCTTTGGCCTCCGGAATGCCAGAGGATTGCAGCAGCTCCAGGGCGCCACCACCGGCACCGATGAACACGAAGCGTGCTTTGACGCTGCGCTTCTCGCCACCGATGCGGTCTTTGACGTCAAGCTGCCAACGGCCATCGGTGTCACGCGATAGCCCGGTGACTTTGTGGCCGTAGTTGACATCCACCCCGTCATCGGCCAATTTGGTAATCATCTGGCGCGACAATGCACCGAAATCAACGTCGGTACCGGATGCGAACCGTGAAGCAGCCACGCGCTGGCCCTGAGCACGTCCATCAACTAGCAGCGGAGCCCATTCGGAGATCTGGTCTTGGTCTTCGCTGTGCTGCATGTCGGCAAACAACGGGTTCGGCGCCATTGCCTCATACCGGGTTTGCAAATATTTGGCGTGGTCATCGCCCCACACGAACGACATGTGTGGCAGGGAGTTGACGAAATTCGAAGGGTTACGCAGTGTGCCGTTGTTGACCAGGTGCGACCAATACTGCAACGACACATGGAACTGCTCGTTAATATTGATGGCCTTGGTGACGTCGACGGAACCGTCAGCCTTCGCGGGGGAGTAGTTGAGCTCACACAACGCGGCGTGGCCGGTTCCGGCGTTATTCCAGGGGTCAGATGATTCCTGACCCGCCTGGTGAAGATTTTCATACAGTGCGATGGACCAGTCTGGCTCCAGTTCCTTGAGCATCGTACCCAAGGTCGCAGACATGATCCCACCCCCGATCAACACAACGTCGTATTGCGAACCTGACTGCGGCACGTGGTTTCTCCTGATCTTCATTGATCTGTTCAACTGAACACTTATGACCATGCCACTCTACTACTGTCCAGTGGTGAACGATAAATTTAGTCAAGCAGTCGAACGCGCGCATATTGTTCATCCAAAACCGGTGAGATTGGATAAAATTCGACGTCGTGCCCCGAGGCTAACGCGGTGATGGGGAAGGTCAGTGGCACCGCGGGAATATCGAGACTGATGGCTTCCTCGACCCGGGTTAACAGGGCGGTGCGGGCGTCTGCATCGTCTTCTACCCGAGCCTGGGCCAGTGCTTCGGCGACCGTCGGGTTGTTCCAAGAAAATTCGGCGCTGGACTGTTCGAAGAGCTCGGCCAACAGGTAGAACGGATCGCGCACGTAGACGTTTCGTCCAAAGAGGTGTAGTCCGCGGTCAGCGGAGCCGCCCATCACTTGGGACATGTAGTCGCCGTTGTGCCAGCTGCCGGGTTTGGCCACGATGTTGAATCCGGCAGCGGCCAGACGGCCCGATAGATACGAGAAGAGCTTTTGCGGCTGCGTCATGTAGACCCGTTCGGCACCGGTGGGGTACCAAAACTCGATGGGTTCGCCGTCATAACCAGCGGCGTCCAAAAGGTTGCGGGCACGCGAGAGACTGGCGTTGTAGGTGGTGACGCCATCGGAACGTTCTAATAACGATGGCGGGTTGAACTGATGGGCCACATACGACCCTTCCAAATGCAGCGTGTCGACCATATCGGTGCGGAAGAGTGCGTGAGCAACCGCTTGGCGTACGTGAAGATCTTGCAGTGCCGGATGCGACTGGTTGATGCCCAAATACAGCACAGCCAACGGGTCGCGTTGGAGCACTTGGTAGCCGGATTGGACGAGTTCGCGCAGTATGGCAGGTGAGACCGCGTCGAAGGCGTCGAGTTGTTCGGTGGTCAGTCCGTAGAGCCGTTCGTGCAGGTTGGGGACGGGGATGACGGCGACGTCGTTGCCGTTGTTGACGGATTCCAGCGCCAGCGTCGAACCGCTGGTATCTCCCCAGCGGTATGGTCCGGTGCCGGCCAGCGGGACGTGTGGTAACCCGTCGTCCAATGCCTCATCAAAGGCGGCCCATGAGGCCGGTGAGCTGATCGCGAAGGCCGGATGCGTCAGCGAGGAAATGAGGGATTGCACGGGGTCGGTCAGGGTCAGGGTCACCGTATATTCATCGGTGGCTTCAACGGATTCCAGTAGGCAGGAATCTTCGGAGGCATACCCGCCAAACACCACCGAATAGGGCAGGCGGCCAACCTGTCTGAGTTGCTCATCACCGAGGAGCTCATCGACGTTGCCCCAGCGTTCAAAGTTTGACACGACGACCTCAGCGGTCAGTTCGGTACCGTCGTGGAAGGTGACGTCCTCATCAAGTTCTAGGACGAGTTCGAGCCCGTCGTTGGAGAAACTCCAATCGATGGCGAGCTCGGGGATGGTTTCACCGGTTTCTTCGTCGACGCCGATGAGGTTTTGGTACACCTGACGGCCGAGTCGGTGGGTTTCGATGTCGTTGGTGACGGCCGGATCGGTGGTTAATGCGCGCGCGGGCACGCCGATGCGAAAGGTACGGGAGGTCGAGCCCGGACTTGGGCTTTGTTGCGGCAAGGCAGCGGCTGGCGCTACAAATGGTGTCAGCCCCAGTGATGCGAAACCAGCCAGCAGGGCGCGTCGGGAAAGATGCATGGTCGATCCTTCCTGAAACTTGTGCGGCGAGCCGGCGAGCGGTCCACCCCGAACACGAGATCTCGCCAAGATCATCACTATGGTATCTGTGCTTCGACGCGTTGGGGAAATGCAACACCGCACGCCATGAGAAATCGCAAGGGTGGAATGAAAAAACTGGCTAGGACAGCGCCGTCCTAGCCAGTCAATGGAGTGCGGGCGAGGGGACTTGAACCCCTACGTCTCGAAGACACTGGAACCTAAATCCAGCGCGTCTACCAATTCCGCCACGCCCGCGAATCCGTCATGATGGACCGAGGAACAAGCTTATCCCATGCACAACAGATTGCATAATTGCATATCAGGCTTCGGCTAGGCCCAAGTCACGACGCAGTTTGTCAACGTGGCCTTTGGCCCGCACGTTGTACTGTGCCAGTGCCACGGTGCCATCTTCGTCCACCACGACGGTCGAACGGATGAGTCCCACGGAGACTTTGCCGTAGTTCTTTTTCTCACCCCAGGCGCCGTATGCTTCGGCGACGGCGTGGTCCCCATCGGAGAGGACGGGGAAGTTCAGCTCTTCTTTTTCGGTGAACTTTTCGAGTTTGTCGACGGGGTCTGGTGAGATGCCCAGCACGGTGTAACCATCGGCGCTGAAGCGCTCCAAGCGGTCGCGGAAATCGCAGGCCTGGGTGGTACACCCCGGGGTCATCGCCTTGGGGTAGAAGTACACGATCACTTTCTGGCCGGCGTAGTCGGCGAGCGAGACGGTGTTGCCGTAGGCATCCTGCAGGGAGAAGGCGGGGGCGGTGTCGCCCGGGGTCAAACGGTTCGTCATGAAATCATTCCTTTGCATCAGGCGGGATGGCCCCAGTCTACCGGGGTGGTTACTGCTGGGAGAGCCCGTCGGACATGCGGGTGAGGTTTTCTTCCAAGAAGGAGAGGTAGGTGTCACCGGGTTGGCCCTCGGGCGCGAGCTCATCGGAGAAGACGGTCGCGTGGATGTCGACGCCGGTTTCATGGGCGATACTCTCCATGGGCGCCTGTGACACATTCGACTCGATAAATAGCGACGGTGGTTCATGTTCGTTGACGAATTCGACCGTCGAGATGAGCTGGTCTGGTGTGGCAATCTCATCGGTATCGATGGCCCAAATATAGCCTTCTTCTAGATCATAGCTTTCGGCGAGGTATTGGAACGCGCGTTCGGAAGTCACCAGCACGCGGCGTTCTTCGGGCAGGTCACCGATCTCTTCTTGATACCGCTGCGCCAGCTCGTCTAGTGAGGCCAGGCAGTCGGCGAGATTCTGTTCATATGCTTCAGCATTGGCCGGGTCGACATCGATGAGTCCTTCGGCCACGTTTTTGGCCATGAGCATCCCCGCATTGGGGTCAACGAACGCGTGGGGATTGACCGTCTCGTCGGAGTCATCGGTCAGATATAGCGGTTCGATGCCCTCGGATGCGGCATACGTGTGGTCTTCGGGGTGCTCGACGGTTTCGATCATGCGCCAGGCCCACCCGTTTTCGCCACCTTCCAGGTTGAGGCCGTTGTAGAAGACTGCATCGGCATCGGCCATGGCTTTGGTATCCGTTGGGGTGGAATCAAATTCGTGGGGGTCTTGGCCAACCGGCACCAGGTTGTACACGTCCACGTGCTCTCCGCCGACCTCGGAGACGATGTCCGACAGGATCGAAAACGTCGAGACGACCCGGAGGTTATCCGAGGCGGGCGTGTCCGATTCAGCGGTGGTACAGCCCGCCAGGAACACGGCGCAAACGCTCAACAGCGCAACAATCCAGCGACGGCTCATGGCAACGGCGCCTTGCGTGATGCGTCGTGGACCTGACGGCGATCGCGACGTTTATGTAGCTGCGTCCACACGTATCCCTGATGGGGGCTGAAAAAGAATGCGAGGACAAATAATGCGAAAGCGGTCAGCACAATGGCCGGGCCCGATTGCAGGTTGAAGGCGTAGCTGAAGTACATCCCCGCGATCGAAGACAGCATGCCAAACAGTGCGCCCAACCACATCATCGTCGAGAATTTCTTCGACAGCAGGTAGGCCGTTGCTGCAGGGGTGACCAACATGGCGACGACAAGGATCACGCCCACGGTTTGGACCGCCGACACGGTAACGATTGCTAGGCCAATGAGTACTGCATAGTGGATCCGTTTTGTGGGAAAACCATAGGCGGTCGCCACGTCCGGGTCGACCGTGGTGATCAACAGTTGCTTATAGAACAACACGACGAGGCCGATGATGAGCACCGTAATGCTAATGGATTGCCACATTTCGGTTGCCCGGGTGGTCAGCACGTCACCGAAGAGGATGGCGGTCAACGACGCCGACGATTCGGTTCGCGATAACAGGATGACACCGGCGGCGAGAAACGCGGTGAAGACAATCCCTATTGACGTGTCGCGTTTGAGTCTCGAGTTGGTGTTGACGAAACCGATTCCGGCGGCGGCGAGCAGACCGGAGATCAGTGCGCCGAAGAAGATATTTGCCCCGAAGAAAAAGGACACCGCAATACCGGGCATCACGGCATGCGATATGGCGTCGCCCATCAGGGAGAGGCCGCGCAGAATAATGAGCGAGCCAATGACCCCGGAGACCATGCCGATCGCAACGGCTGTGATGGCGGCGCGTGCCAGGTGTGGGTAGTTGATCAGGTCGTATATAAATTCCACTGATTACTCCGGAAGGCCAAGCAGGTTGGCGCCAAATGTTGCGGTGAGGTTGGTCGCCGTTAAGGTCTCAGAGACCGGGCCTTGGGCGATGAGGTGTTGATTGACCATAATCATGTGGTCGAAATATTGTTCGATGGTCGACAGGTCGTGGTGGACCATGACCACGGTGCAGCCACTGTCACACAGCTCGGTGAGGACCTCGATGATGTTGGCTTCGCTGGTCGCGTCGATGCCCATGAGCGGTTCATCGAGCATCAGGATGTCGGCGCGTTGCGCCAGGGCGCGGGCAATGAAGACGCGCTGTTGTTGACCACCGGAAAGATCGGAGATCTGACGATCAGCAAACTCCTCCATGTGCACGCGCATTAAGGCCCGACGGGCAATTTCGCGCTCCAGTTGGCCGGGGCGTTGGAACAATTTCAGATTCGGGTAGGTTCCCAACAGCACGGTGTCGAACACATTGATGGGGAAATCCCAATCGGTCGTGGAACGCTGCGGTACATACCCGATGCGCTTGCGCATCGCATCGACGTGTTGGTCGAAGAACCGAACCTTACCGTGGGATGCTTCTACCAGGCCAAGCGTTGCCTTCAAAGTGGTCGACTTCCCAGACCCATTGGGGCCGATGATGCAGGTCATCTGACCGGCGGGCACTTCGAAACTGAGATTGTTCACAGCCTTGACGCCACGGTATGACACGTGCAGATTTTCGATCGACAACACGTCACGGGTCACGTGTGGGCCTTTCACCTTGGGGCAGCAGCTGTATTCTGTGGTTCCTAATCTACGGCCAATGGGATGCACCGGCGCGAAAACGGCATGCCCTGATGATATGTTCGCCATGACGAACTTTCAAGTATGGCTCGGCGAATGTTTCGTGCATGTTGAGGGCTCGGTGCACGGGTGGTGTCACGCGAGGCCCGGTGCTATGCGGTTAACTGCGACAACGGTATCGTAGGGACAGATAGACCACGGAATACAGGCCTTGGAGGGCGCTCAGTGGACAACACACTTGAAGAACTCAAAGAGCAGCGGAAGAAACAGCCCAGCTTTAGCGTGTCACAACTGTGGACGGACCCGGTGGGTCGCGTGGGTATGCGCGCCTTGCAGTTGCTGTTGATCGGTACCGTGGTGGGGTTGGTGGTGCTTGCACTGCTGAATCTCACGGTCGTCGTGATTCCCACGGTGATTGCGATCATTTTGGCGTGTGCGCTGTGGCCGGTGGTGCGTCTGTGTCGTCGGGGCATGTCGAACCTGTTGGCCGCGTGGACGGTGTTTCTGGGATCGCTCTTGGTGCTGGGTGGTATCGGTACCGCGTTAGTGTTCTCGGTAATCAATGAGTGGCAGACCCTGGTGGATCAGGCTGTGCAGGGTTTCAACCAGGTGCGTACTTGGGCTGAAGATGTCATGGGGGATCTGACGTTTTCTATTGACCAACAGCAAATCGATTCGGCCATCGACACAGTTACTGGCTTTTTGACCTCAGCGGAATTTGGGACCGGCGCGGTGACGACGATTAGCGCGGCGGGCTCGTTTTTCACCGGCCTCGTCTTGCTGCTGGTGATGCTGTTCTTCCTGCTGAAAGATGGCGATCGGATTTGGGCGTTCTTTGTCTCCTGGAGCCCGGCGCACTTCCGTAGCCAATGGATCGCATCGGGGGATCGTGCCCAGCATACTTTCGGTGGCTACATTCGCGGTACGGCTATCATTGCCGCGGCCGATGCGGTCGGTATTACCTTGGCACTGTTGATCTTGCAGGTTCCGCTTGCGATCCCGCTGGGTGTGGTCGTCTTCCTTGGTGCGTTTATCCCAATGGTTGGTGCCACAGTCGCGGGTATTTTAGCCACGCTGGTGGCACTCGTGGCCAATGGGCCTGTCGTCGCGCTGATTGTGCTGGGTGCGGTGATTTTGGTCAACCAGTTGGAGGGCAACTTCTTGCAGCCGGTGGTCATGGCGCAAACACTGAACTTACACGCCCTGGTCATCTTGATCGCGCTGGCCGCGGGTACCGTACTCGCCGGTATCGTCGGGGCCGTGTTGTCGGTACCGCTAGTTGCGGTGGCCTGGAGCGTCATCAAAGTCTGGACCGGACGCGATGAGCACATGCAAGTTGATCCGGTCGATACAGCCGAGGAGCAAATTGCAGCCGTGAGCGCCGAACGAGAGCGCGTACTGGAACAACAGAAGCAAGACCGCAAGGCCGAAGCCAAAGCAAAGAAAGCTTGTAAAGAGGTCGAGAAGCAAAAAGCTGCTGTTGCCGATGACTAACCGCGCCGGGTAGACAGGTTATTCTCGGTTCTCGAGCCATTCTTGAGCCACATCATCCGAAGAAGCCTGGTCGTCTACCGAGCGCGTGTTTAACTCGACCAAATCATCGGCGGTGAGGTCTGCTTGGACCGTGTTGATGACCTCGACGGCTTGGTCGTCGAGGTCTTCACTGGCAACCGGCACCACGTTTTGCGGCAGGATGAGGTGTTCTGGGTCGTCTAAGATCACCAAATCTTCTGCTGCAATTGCAGGGGAGGACGTGTAAATATCGGCGACGTCCACATCGCCGTCGACGAGCGCGCTCACTGTCAGCGGTCCACCAGAATCTTCGACACCCACCACTTCAACGGTTACCCCGTAGAGTTCTTGTGCGCCGTCGGGCCCGTAGGGACGTGCCTCAAATTCTGAGTTGGCGGCCATCGTGACGGAGTCGCCGAGATTCGTCAGGTCACCAATGGACTCCAGCTCGTGTTCCTGCGCCGTCTCAGAAGTCACGACATAGGAATCCTGGTCGGTCGCCTCGGCCCAGTCGAGGACTTGCAGGCCATCGGGCAGTACGTCTTGTGCTTGACTGTGGACTGCTTCGGGTGAGCCGGTTTCGGCCTCATCCTGGTAGTACTGCACCAGGTTGCCCGTGTATTCGGGGAGCAGGTCGATTTCTCCGGCTTCGAGTTCTGGCATGTAGACCTCGCGCTGGCCGATCTGGAATTCACGTTCCACGTCAAAGCCTTCTGCTTCGAGTGCCTGCGCATAGATTTCTGCAACGATCTCATTGGAATAGTACGCCTGCGAACCGATGACGATCGCGTCTTCACCGGAGGTGGTCTCACCGTCACCCTCTTCCAGTGGGTCAGTGTTGGCACCACAGGCGGTGAGCAACAGCGCGGCGGAGGTCAGTGAGATGACGGAGTACAGAACGGGACGTGATGATGCAGGCTGTGATTTCATATCAGTTCACATTACGGTCAGCGTGCGGACCAAGGCAACGGATTATTGACGGGCACTTGCCAGCACAACATTGAGACGACGAACGCCGGCGGGCGTGGCCACTCGTTGCACTAACCCAAACAGTGCATCAGCGACGATGACCAGCACCATGATCCACACGGCCGCGCCCAACATCATCGGGGTGTTCTGCGTGTTGATCCCGAGGAAAATGAACCGACCGAGCCCGCCGGCGCCAACGTAGGCCGCCAGGGTTGCGGTAGCCATGACCTGAATGAAAGCCGACCGAAGCCCGCCGATCAGCATCGCTAGCCCCAGCGGTAGATGGATTCGTGTGACCACCTGGGGTGTCGTGAACCCCTGCGCCCGGGCGGCGTCCAATACTGAACGATCGATGGAGCTGATGCCCGAGTAGGTACCCGCCAGAACGGACGGGATCGCCAGAATGACCAGTGCGATCATCGGGGGCAAGGCCCCAATGCCCAGCAGCAGCCCGAATAAGGTGATGAGCCCGAGGGTGGGTAGGGCACGTGCCGCACCGGTGATCGACACAATGAGACCGGAGAATCTTCCGGTGTGGCCAATCCACCAACCCGTTGGAATCGCCAGCAGCGCAGCGAGCACAACGGCCACCACACTGTATTGCAGGTGCTCGAAGCTACGAGTCAGCAGATCGTTGCCACCGGCGCTCCACGTTTCAGGACGCAGTAACCAGCGGAAGGTTTCGACGATGACGTTCATGCAACCACCTTCCGCCAGGGCAACAGCAGTTTGCCCGTCACCAGTAAAAGGCCGTCCAGAGCGCCGGCCAGGCCCAGTGTCAGGACGATACCGACCAAAATTTCAGCCAGGATTTGGCGCTGGAAACCATCGGTAAATAACGTGCCCAATGACGGGATACCCAGGACTGCTCCGACCGTACACAGGGCGATCGTCGACGCGGTGACGACGCGAAGCCCGGTGAGAATGACCGGTGCGGCCAACGGGAGATCGACGGTAAGGAAACGCCGCACCGCAGAGTAGCCCAGGGCCGTGGCAGCCAACCGGGTCTGTGACGATATCGCATTGAACCCATCGGCAACCGAACGCACTAACAAGGCAATCCCGTAGAGGGTCAGCGCAATGACCACGTTGACTCCGTCACGAAGTCCAGCCCCGGTGATGACGGGCAGGATGATCAACAATGGCAACGACGGGATAGCAAAGAGCAGGCCCGAACCGGTGATAATCGGTCCCGACAAACGCGGCAGCCTGTGCGCCAACCAGCCCAATGGAATTGAACACAACAACGCGGCAACAATCGCCGGCACGCTCAGCACAATATGCCACCCGAGCGCTCGCAGTATGACATCGAGATTTTCGAGCACCCACGTCATGTTTGCTCCAAGAAGCCTGCCGGACGACCCAGGGAATCCACCACCAGGGTGCGACCGTCCTCGGTGATGCGCGTCCGTAGGTTCTGGTCCATGCCGTTGAGCCCGAGAAAGTCCTCGACAAAGGCATTGGCTGGCTCGGCGACGAGCTGACCGGGGGAGTCCTGCTGCACGATCCGGCCGTGTTCTGCCAGCAGAATGATCTCGTGGCCCAAGCGCAGTGCTTCGTTCATATCGTGGGTCACGAACAGCAGGGTGGTGCCCAGTTCCGGCTGAATATCGAGCAGTTGTTGCTGCAACCCTGCACGCACGAGCGGGTCGACGGCACCGAAGGGTTCATCCATCAACAAGATATTGGGCTCGTCAGCCAAGGCTCGGGCAACCCCGACACGTTGTGCTTGACCTCCGGAGAGTTCTGCCGGATAGCGTCCGCCCATATCAGAGGGCAGTTCGACGAGTTCCAACATCCGGCCAACGGCATCCCGGGCCGTCGCTTTTGTTGCACCGTTGAGCCGCGGGACCACGGCAATATTTTCGGCGACGGTCTTATGCGGCAGCAGTCCGGCATGTTGCATCACGTAGCCGATGCTGCGTCGCAACTTCACCGGGTCCAACTCGGCAATATCATCCCCGTCGATCCGTATAGTCCCAGACGTGGGCGTGACCATCCGATTGACCATGCGCAACAGGGTGGTCTTGCCGCATCCCGATGAACCGGCCAGTACCGTAATCGTCCCGGTATCCACGGTGAAACTCGTGTCCTGGACCGCCACCACCTCGTGTGCGGCACGTCGCGGTCCCGGATAGGTTTTCGTGACCGATTCAAATGAAATCATGTGCAACTTTCCTCGAGAGGACAACAGACTCTTTCGATGCTATCGCGTGAGGAACACTCTCCGTGAGACGTGGTCTTTTCCCATCAGTACTTCTCATGAAGGCACACACTTTTATACTGTGACCAGCAGACCATGAACGATATAGTGACGGGGATCGAGCATGCGAATCACCATCTTCGGAGCCAGCGGACGCACCGGCCATCACGTCGTGGACCAAGCCCTCGCTGCAGGTCACCACGTCACAGCGATAGTGCGCAACACGGGTTCGTTTGCTGATGAGACCACGGCACCAGGACAGCTGAGCATCGCGGCCGCCGATGTCATGAATCCACCGAACATTACACCTTATATTGAGGGCGCCGATGCGGTGGTCTCAACGCTTGGCGCTCGCGGTTTTCCCATGCGTGCCACAACGGTGTGTTCGGATGCGATGGGGAGCATTATCGACGCGATGAGCGCAGCGGGCGTCCGGCGGCTCATTGCCATGAGTGCCGTAGATTTTGGCAACGCTAAGGGCGATGGCGTGCTCATGCGGCGCATTGCTCGTCCGCTCGTTTTGGGTTTTCTCCGTGGGAGTCTGCGCGATCTGCGCATGATGGAAGGAAAAATGGTCGCCAGCCGCTTGGAGTGGACGGTCGTGCGAGCACCGCAGTTATTGAACCAGGCACGTGGGCACTACCGGGTTGCTTTCGACAACCACCTGCCGGGCGCAGTGTTTGCCCGACGGGCAGATGTCGCAGATTGTATAGTTCAACAGCTGGAGAATCCGGTGACGTTTCGACAGTTCGTGACCGTCGCTCGCTAAATTACGGGGCCCACTGGTGAAAGGTTGGCGAGGGCTAGTCCGTTTCGCAAGAAAATGCCCACATCACACCGAACCGATCAAAGATCTGACCGTACCAGTCACCCCACGGAGCTTGTTCGAACGGCATGCCGATGGAACCGCCGCCATCGACAAGCTTGTCAATGTAGGTCCGTGCTTCATCTGGGGTGTCCACGGTATACAAGAGTGAATACGCAGTGCCTTGTAGCGGGTAGTCTTTGCCATCATCCATTGCATCCCCGCCTGCAATAACGCCAGCGGGTAGTACTAGCGTCGAATGTGCGACGGCTTGGGGATCGGGCTCAAAGGGTAGACCCTCCATGGGCGTATCGCCATAGCGCAGGATGTTGAGCTCGCCTCCGAATACCTCGTGCCAGTGTTCCATTGCCTCTGCGGTTGTACCGGGAAGTGCTACATACGTGGCCAGTGAGTGCGACATGACGGTCTCCTGTTCGGAAGGCTGGATGCCGTCAGTTTATGTCGTAGATTCCCGCTGCGGTAGGCCCTCTTTGTCACTCAGCCGGTTCGGCGCTCGCGATTCCCATGCTTCCGTGAGTAGCTCCGCCAGCTCATCAATGGCAACATGATCGAGCCGAATCAGTACGCTGACATGGCCGTGATAATGCTCGGTAGTGAAAACTTTTCGGGATCTGCATCGAGTGGTTCTTGGCGATGCTCCATACTCGGACGCCAACACACCAGGACGTCGGATTGTTCATGCATCCGCGCCAAAATTTTCCCGGCGACATAGAACGCGGGTATTCCGTACGAGGTCTTTTCAATAACTTCGGGTAATGCCGTCGCGAGCTGACGTACATCCTGCTCAGTGCTCATCTATTATCCTGCCTAAACTGTGGTGACTGGTGTTGAGAAGGCCCTCTCCGATATGACTTGTAGAAGTCGTTTGTGTTCTGAGAAGTGGATCTTTTGTGGGGCTTTTGCCGCGGAAGGGTTCGTATGACTGAGTAAACTAGGTGAAGTTTGGTGAACTTATCTATCTAGCTCCATCATCAGCTCATCATGCGAAATTCGTTCTTCCTGGCGAGCCGTTTTCGCGCCTTCGATGTCAATTTGGTTCTCTAGTGCTTCAATGGCCCGGTCGTAAAATTCCGGTGAGACAATCACCGCCCGGCGGTTCGTCCCGCGAGCAGTAATCTCGACGGGGGATCGCTGCGCCGCAGCAATGTAGTCACTTTGATGATTGCGAAACTCGGACTGGCTGATGGAAGTCATGACTTCATTGTCCAACTCGTACGCGCTAAAAACTAGTGCGCGCATCAGGTGTCCGAAAAACACAGGGCAGCCCATCTCTTTACGGTCGATGGGCCTATATCTGTGTCTCAGTAATGGAACGCAATTCGGCGACCTGACCCAACCTAGGCTTTCCAGCTTTTCCGGTCAAAGCAGTCCTGACGTAGCCTCGACCGCTCATTGTATAGCGCCTTTAGCATGGACGTATCCTGCGTCGGATAACAGCTGTCTGAAGAAAAAATGCCATCGCACTGGAGTGCAGCACGAGGGTGTATGGTACTACCCGCCGGACTCGAACCGGCAGCCTACTGATTATCTGTTCTTCGATAGTTCGCCAGAGATTGTCTTCAAATTGCTGTGCCGGACCTTGCAAGCTTTCTCGGGCGTGAACTATAGTTGACATATGGTTGAGGTTGTCAGGTCGGCGATATTTGAACGATGGCTGAGAAAGTTGAAGGATCGCCACGCTGTTGCCCGAATCCTCGTCAGGGTTGAACGACTGGTCGCAGGGAATCCCGGTGATGTAAAACCGGTCGGTGGTGGGGTCTCTGAATTACGGATTCGTTATGGTCCAGGCTACAGAGTCTACTTTTTGCAAGAAGACGATCAGTTGATTTTGTTGCTAGCAGGAGGGGACAAGTCGACACAGAGCGCAGATATAACGACTGCTCATAGTGTTGCTGACACTTGGAAACAAGCGCAAGGAGGATCACGATGAGTAATGGTATAGAAACTTTTGCTCCATTTGATACGGCTGACTACTTAAATTCTGTCGAAGACGTTGCAGCGTACCTGGAGGCAATCATTGAAGAAGGTGACGATGATCCAAGTGTGATCGCGCGGGCCCTCGGTGCTATTGCTCGATCACGAAACTTTAGCGAGATTGCCCGACAAGCTGGTATGAGTCGTGAGGGGCTGTATAAAGCGCTCTCCGCTGATGGCAATCCGAGCCTGGCCACTGTGGTGAAGGTTGCTCGAGCTCTCGGTCTTCGTTTGCACTTCGAAGCCATCGCATAATCCGGTCCAAGCTCGACTCCATAGTGATAGAAGCGCAATATACGGCCCTCATGAAAATAGATCTTAGGCTTCTCTGCGTTTCTCAGGTCTGTCCGAAGTGTTGGGTGCATTCGGGGGAATAATAGAAATAATAGAACTTCGTAGCTACTACTTAATCACTGACTGATAAGCAGAAGCCGCAACTCGCCAACTTATTTAAAGCTGGAACACGGAGTTGGCAAATAGGCTGCGAGAGATTCTTGCGCATATCAGACATGAATCCGATTATCTTGCCACGATTGATGGCAAGGTTGTCGGATGGCTTCAGGGTGACTATGAAGGAGGGTTTGGCATAACTTTGCGGGACGGCAACGCGAAAGCGTTGACGAACGCAGGAAGAGTTGCATGGCAGGGGCAGACAACACAGCAAAGCGTTGGAACCATAATACTTATTACGATCGCCTCGTGCTGAGTGCTATGCCGAAGGGGGCTGGGACTGCTCTCGACATCGGTACAGGGGACGGTTTGCTGGCACACGCGTTGCGTGAGTCTATCCCGGATGTCACGGGAATTGACATCGATTCCAACGTGCTCGCCCGGGCTCGTGAACAATGCTCGGACATCACTTGGCTCATCGGCGACGTCATGCAGCTTGCACTGCCGGAGAGTCACTTTGATCTTGTCGCTTCGATCGCCACCGTTCATCATCTTCCCGACCTCACGGCAACCTTGAACAGACTTGCAGCCCTGACGGTACCGGGCGGAGTCCTCGTCGTCATCGGTTGTGCTCGGAGCAGCACGCTGAGCGACTACACCATCGACTTGCTTGGCGCCGTCCAGCACAGGGCACTTCCACGCAAGTACGGCTACTGGCAGCACTCAGCACCCGTCGAAATGCAGTTCCCGCACGCCTATGCCGAAGCCAGACGGATCGCAAGGGCCACTCTGCCTGGAAGTGAGTGGAGGCGCCTTCCTCTGTTTCGGTACGCCCTCGTTTGGCGACGACCAACGTAACCACGGTCAGCCCTGCTATATTGTGAGCCGTAATGCCGAATCCATGATGTGTTGCGTCAATGAAAGTGGTCAGTTTAACTCATCTGATTCCCAACAGTTCGCACCATTTACAGATGGGACTACGGGCATAACCCTTCATTGTCGTCGTGGATGAGCTGTTAAACCAATAAGGTCTCATTCCCGCGCGAGAATGAGACCTATGGTGCGCCCTCCGGGACTCGAACCCGGAACCTACTGATTAAGAGTCAGGTGCTCTACCAATTGAGCTAAAGGCGCGCGTTGCGCTTGGGCAACGAAGAAAGACTTTATCAAAGAATGACGGTTAGGTAAAATCCATTGTCAGCTCGTTGCAACGACTCTACAGGACGCGTAAAAACCACCGCGTGAACATCGTCTCAGAGTGTTGTGTGAGACACGATCAGTCACGTGAGGTTTTGTAGGACACGAGATCAGTAAGATTTGATCCATGACGTCTAAGAACCCTGAAATTGACATGAAGCCGCGTTCGCGCGATGTAACCGATGGATACGAACGTGCTCCGGCGCGCGGCATGCTGCGCGCGGTAGGCATGGGTGACAACGACTGGGACAAGCCACAGATTGGTATCGCCTCGTCCTGGAACGAAATTACCCCGTGCAACCTTTCGCTGGACCGTCTCGCCGAAGCCGCCAAGACCGGTGTGCACGCTGGTGGGGGATTCCCGCTGGAATTCGGGACCATTTCGGTATCTGACGGTATTTCCATGGGTCACGACGGCATGCACTTCTCACTGGTGTCCCGTGAAGTCATCGCCGACTCGGTCGAAACCGTCATGATGGCTCAGCGTCTCGACGGTTCCGTGTTGCTGGCTGGCTGTGACAAGTCACTGCCGGGCATGCTCATGTCAGCTGCTCGTCTCGATCTCGCGTCAGTGTTCGTGTACGCCGGTTCGACGATGCCGGGTTATGCCACATTGTCCGACGGCGTTGAACGTCAAGTCACCCTGATCGACGCGTTCGAGGCAGTGGGCGCATGTGCTCGCGGCACGATGTCCCACGAAGATCTCGACACCATCGAACGCGCCATCTGCCCGGGTGAAGGCGCCTGTGGTGGTATGTACACCGCAAACTCGATGGCATCGGTCGGCGAGGCGTTGGGTATGTCCCTGCCGGGCTCGGCCGCCCCGCCATCGGCTGATCGTCGTCGTGATTATGATGCGCGCCGTGCCGGTGAAGCCGTCGTTAATATGTTGGCCCAGGGCATCACAGCCCGTGACATTTTGACCAAGAAGGCTTTCGAAAACGCCATTGCCGTGATGATGGCGTTCGGTGGTTCGTCCAACACCGTGTTGCACTTGCTGGCTATTGCATACGAAGCCGGTGTCGAGCTGAACCTCGAAGACTTCAATCGCATTGGCGACAAGATCCCACACATCGCGGATATGAAACCATTCGGCGACTACGTCATGACTGATTTGGACCGCATCGGCGGTGTGCCCGTCGTGATGCAGGCGCTGCTCGACCAAGGCCTGTTGCACGGCGATGCACTAACCGTCACCGGTAAAACCGTTGCCGAGAACCTGGAAGACCTCAAGCCCAAAAAGCTCGACGGGGCCGTATTGCGCACCCTGGACAACCCGATCCACAAAACCGGTGGTCTGACCATCCTGCGCGGTTCGATGGCACCAGAAGGCGCGGTCGTGAAATCGGCAGGTTTCGACGCAGAGGTATTCGAAGGTACCGCGAGGGTATTCGAACGCGAACAGCAAGCCATGGACGCCCTGGCAGCAAATGAGCTGAAAAAAGGCGACGTCGTCGTCATTCGGTATGAGGGCCCAAAGGGTGGACCAGGCATGCGCGAAATGCTGGCGATCACCGGTGCTATTAAAGGTGCCGGGCTCGGAACCGATGTCCTGCTACTCACCGATGGTCGCTTCTCCGGCGGAACCACCGGCCTATGCATCGGACACATTGCCCCAGAAGCCGCCGTTGGTGGCCCCATCGGACTGGTTGAAGACGGCGACGTCATCCGCGTCGACATTGCCAACCGCACGATTGATCTGGATGTCTCTGAAGAACTGCTCGCGGCCCGCAAAGAAAACTGGCAGTCCATCCCACCGAAGTTCACTTCCGGTGTGCTGGGCAAGTACGCAAAACTCGTGCAGTCCGCGGCAGAAGGCGCACACTGCAACGTAGAAATCGAGCTATAGGCAAGACCTGCTCGGGGTGCCCGATTTGACATTTTAGGGCAACACGACGAATATAAGGGGCATGTCGAAGACCCTAGTAGTCGTTATTTAGCAGCGCATGGACTGAAGAAGATTTCAGTAGGCGACACCGCCATCCATGTGCTGAACCCCGAGCAGGCAAACCCGCCGAAGCCGGGGTTTTTTTATGGGTATCGCAACACCGCGCAGCACCCTACGACGTGAACGACGTCGACAGCAATAACTGCACACAACTTACGACTGATCGAGGCATACTCCATGAGTTCTGGATCACATATCACCCCGTCGGTGATGCCATCCCACCCGCCACAACGGGAAAAAACTGTACACGACTCCGACGCGCAGGCCGTCCCCGGGCCAAACCAGGTGGTCGAGCCCACCACGATGACCGGTGCACAAGCCATTGTGCGTTCACTTGAAGAACTCGACGTGACCGATGTCTTCGGGCTTCCCGGCGGAGCAATTCTGCCCACCTATGACCCACTGATGGACACCTCACGGATCCGCCACATCCTGGTGCGTCACGAACAAGGCGCCGGCCACGCCGCGCAGGGCTACTACCTGGCCACCGGCAAAACCGGTGTCGCCATCGCCACCTCCGGTCCAGGCGCGACCAACCTCGTGACCGCCATCGCCGATGCGAACATGGATTCCGAAGCCGTGGTGTTTATTACCGGCCAGGTCGGCTCCAAACTCATCGGTTCGGACGCCTTCCAGGAAGCCGACATCGTGGGGATCACGATGCCCACCACCAAGCACTCCTTCTTAGTTCAAGACGCCCAAGACATCCCACAAGCACTGGCTGAGGCCTTCTACATTGCCAACAGTGGCCGTCCCGGCCCCGTACTGGTCGATGTCACCAAAGATGCCCAGCAATCGGAGATGGAATTCTCTTGGCCACCGGTCATGGACCTGCCAGGCTATCGTCCCGTCACCCGGGGCCACTCCCGCCAGGTGCGCGAAGCAGCGAAGCTCATCCAAGACGCCAAGCGCCCCGTGCTCTACGTGGGTGGCGGTGCCGTGCGTGCCCAAGCCGCCGAAGAGCTCGCCCAATTAGCAAAAGCCACCGGCGCGCCGGTTGTCACCACGCTCAACGCCCGCGGTATTTTTCCTGACGAGGACCCCCAGAACCTGGGCATGCCCGGCATGCACGGTACGGTCGCTGCGGTCTCAGCCCTGCAAATGTCTGATCTGCTCATTACGCTGGGTGCGCGGTTCGATGATCGCGTGACCGGTCAGCTGTCCTCCTTTGCTCCGCTGGCAAAAGTGATCCACGCAGATATCGACCCTGCTGAGATCTCGAAAAACCGTGCCGCAGATGTGCCCATCGTCGGGGATGTCAAAGCGATCCTGCCCGAGCTGACCGAACAGGTCAGCACCAGCTTCGCCGAACACGGTACGCCGGATTTGGAGGACTGGTGGAAGATCCTCAACCGCACTCGTGATACCTACCCGCTGGGCTACACCGCAACCGATGACGGTTTGATGGCCCCGCAGAAGGTCATCGAATCCCTGTATGAAAATGTGGGCCCGGAAGCCATCTATGTGGCCGGAGTTGGCCAGCACCAGATGTGGGGCGCACAATTCGTGGGCTACCAGCGCCCCAACCAGTGGATGAACTCCGCAGGGTTGGGCACCATGGGCTTTGCCATTCCGGCAGCCATGGGAGCACAGGTTGGCGAACCAGATCGTGCCGTGTGGGCCATCGACGGTGACGGGTGCTTTCAAATGACGAACCAAGAACTGGCCACCTGCGTCATCAACCAGATCCCCATCAAAGTTGCGCTGATCAACAACTCCTCGCTGGGCATGGTGCGGCAATGGCAGACCCTGTTCTATGACTCCCGGTATTCCAACACCGACTTGAATACGGGTGCGAACTCGATTCGCGTGCCAGACTTCGTCAAACTTGCTGACGCATACGGGGCCGAAGGCATCCGCGTCGAAACAGAGGAAGACATCGCGCCCGCCATTGAACGAGCCATGGAGATCAATGATCGTCCCGTGGTCATCGACTTTGTGGTCTCGGCCGATTCCATGGTGTGGCCGATGGTGCCATCAGGTGTATCCAATGACGAAATTCAAGTAGCCCGGGATATGACCCCCGAGTGGGACGAGGAGGACTAAGCATGCAACGCCACACCCTTTCGGTACTGGTCCAAGACGTTCCGGGCGTCCTCTCCCGCGTCTCCGGACTCTTTGCCCGTCGCGCATTCAACATCGAATCGCTCACCGTTGGCCCCTCCGAGGTCGAGGACCTGTCCAGAATGACCGTCGTCGTCGAAGCAGAAGGCGATGCCCTGGAGCAGGTCACCAAACAACTCAATAAACTTGTCAACGTGATCAAAATCGTTGAACTGATCCCTGAACAGTCCTCCCAGCGCGACCACATCCTGGTCAAAGTCCGCTCCGATGCCTCCACCCGCGCATCTGTAGTCCAAGCAGTCGAACTGTTCCGTGCCAATGTCGTCGACGTCTCCACAGATGCCGTCACGGTAGAAGCCACCGGTTCTGCACAAAAACTCGAAGCACTGCTCGAGGTCCTAGAACCCTTTGGCATCCGCGAATTAGTGCGATCCGGCACTATCGCTGTTGCCCGCGGCGGCAAATCCATGACCGACCGTGCACTGACCAAATAACCCAACCCTCAAGGAGAATGACACTCTCATGGCCAAAAAATATTACGACGACGACGCCGATCTGTCGCTGCTGCAGAACCGTAAAGTAGCCGTCATTGGTTATGGCTCCCAAGGCCACGCACACTCCCTGTCCCTGCGTGACTCCGGTGTTGACGTCCGCATCGGCCTGGCGGAAGGCTCCAAGTCCAAGGTCAAAGCCGAGGCAGAAGGCCTGCGCGTCGTCACCGTGGCAGAAGCCGCTCAGGAAGCCGACCTCATCATGATCCTGGTTCCAGACCAGTACCAGGCACAGGTATTTTCCGAATCCATCGAACCGCACCTTGAAGAAGGCAACGCCATCTTCTTCGCTCACGGGTTCAACATCCGCTACGAATTCATCAAGGCTCCAGCCGGTATCGACGTCGCCATGGTCGCGCCAAAGGGCCCGGGCCACGTTGTGCGTCGCGAGTTCGAAGCAGGCCGCGGTGTGCCAGCACTCGTGGCAGTGGAAAAAGACGAATCAGGCCAAGCCAAAGACCTCGCTCTGGCATACGCCAAGGGTGTCGGCGGGACCCGTGCAGGTGTCATCGAAACCACCTTCACCGAGGAAACCGAAACCGACCTGTTTGGTGAACAGGCGGTGTTGTGCGGTGGCGCATCCCACCTGGTCCAGGCAGGATTCGAAGTGCTCACCGAAGCCGGGTACCAGCCAGAAATCGCCTACTTCGAGGTACTGCACGAACTGAAACTCATCGTTGACCTCATGGTCGAAGGTGGCCTTGCCAAACAGCGCTGGTCCATCTCCGATACCGCTGAATTCGGTGACTACGTTTCCGGTCCACGCGTCATCGATGCTCGCGTGAAAGAAAACATGCAGGAAGTCCTCAAAGAAGTACAGGACGGCACCTTCGCCAAGCGCTTCATGGACGACCAGGCTGCTGGTGCACCAGAGTTCAAGAAGCTTCGTGAACAAGAAGAAGCACACCCAATCGAGAAGACCGGGCGCGAACTGCGTGGCATGTTCTCCTGGTTAGCCGAATCCGACGACGACTACACCGAGGGCACAGCCGCTCGCTAAGTCACGTTAGACCAACGACTCAGCGGGGTATCGGAAAGAGTTCCGATACCCCGCTGAGTCGTTAATGCAATTTTTTCGAGTTTTGCCGCGAAGCGACCGCTTCCACAGAGAGTAATACTAGGTCATACTCATAATTATGAAGACTGCTATTTCTATGCCAGATGAGACGTATCATCACGTCACTAAGCGAGCCAGCGAATTGGGTATGAGTCGCTCAGGGCTCTTGTCGCATGCCGCTGATCACTATCTCGACGAACTAGATGCCAGCTCGCTGACGGACCAGATCAACGGTGCCCTGGTATCTTGCAGTTATGCCGGGGAACGTGTTTCTTCCGAGCCTAATCAGCGGGTTGGCTCGAGATTCTGTGGTGAATATTACCGTACTGGTTACTCTCGATCAGAGCGATCTAACGGATTGGACAGGGCAAATCCCCGAGAGCATCATGCGCGATGTCGACCAAGGCTTACGTCGTGTGCTTGGGTTGTGACGGTTGTGCAGGGACAAGTCTGAGCTGACAAGCTCGAGTTAGATTATCAACCGTGGTTATCTGTTGGGCGATCCTCCGGTCTGTCAAAGTACAGACTCTGAGGCTCATCAATGACCGCGATCCCGGGTTCTCGCAATATGGGATTGCCCACCGAAACCGTGCACCCGTCCGGCATGTGTGATAACCGTTCAGCTGACTCGTGTGATTCTTGCGGACGTGCTTTGGTAGCGGGGCCGCATCCAGGGCTGCCCAGTGCAAGTGGCTTGTCGCTAATCCCAGTTTGAGGAGAAAGTGGGACTAAAAAAAATCTTTAGTCGCACTTTGCGACGTGACATTAGTCTTCGAAAGCAGCGTTCATGCAACGCATCGCTGCAAGCGTTTTAGGGACGCCGATGTACGGCATAAGGTGGACAAAGCATTCAGCGACCTCTTCTTTGGTCATGCCGGCGACATCAACAGCAGTCTTGATATGTCCGGTCAGTTGTGGCTCAGTACCGCCCATCGCTGCCAGCGCGGCCATATTCAGCATCTGACGGTCGCGCAGTGCAATACCTTCACGCTGATACGTTCCACCGAAAACTGCACCAACAACCCAGTCAGACGCACCAGGAGCGTACTCGTCGAGCTGCTGTTTCCAGGCAGCTGTACCTTCCGGTGATTGAGTTTCTTCGACGAATTGATTGCCCTTATCCATGCTGAGTTCCATTGCATCCTCCTTGAAAATAAACGGACCACATGCAGGCTATCATCAAGACAGTTCTGGGGATGTTGGGAAAAGGCTTGTCAGGACATAGTTCGGCCGGTCTTCCGGGCGCCTTCCGAAAACCGGCCGAACGTCGTGCAAATGGTTAAGCGAGATATTCTTTGAGCCTGATCAAGGCTTGGTCCCAGGTGTCGTAGAAGGATTCATCGCCGAGCTCTCCGGATACTCCCTCTATCTCAAAAGAAACGTACGTACCGTCTTCGGTCTCTTCGAGAGTAACAGTGGCTACAGGCAGATCCTCTGGGTCGAAACCAGGTGCACCCCAGGTAAACACGAGCCGCTCATGCGGTGTCACATCTTGAAAAATTCCACCGGAGACGGTCCGTTCTCTAGACTCATCGTCGATGCTGGTGTAAATGTAGTAGCCGCCGACATGGACGTTGTACTCAAGCCCTTCACGAGGGGTCGTGGTGTTGGGGAGGTGCCACCACTGGGCAATAGCATCTGGCTCAGTCCACGCGTCCCAGACCTGTGCAGGGGTCGCTTCAACGTAACGGATGTTGGTAAAACCTTGCGCTAAGTTCGTCGTATTCATGGTGATCCTCCTTGTCGAAACGATGGTACACCGCTCGAGTTGTGTGATCTATGTTACTCTCGCATTACTTGAAAAGCGACGTAATGACCAAAAATCCGCCAGACGCGTCGAGCGTGGACGACTAGGCCAAATACTCTTCCAGGACGTCAAGCGCTTCATCCCAGCCGTCATAGACGAAGCCGTCGCCGGGTTGACCTGAAAAGCCGCGCAACTCAAATGTCATGAGTGTGGCGTTGTTATCGGGCTCAAGAGTTACGGTGACCACCGGCGTGTCCTCGGGGTCTCCTCCGGGCTCGCCCCAGGTGAAGACCAGTCGCTTTGGTGGTATCACTTCTTTGTAGACACCACCGGTCACAACACGTTCGCCGGTGCCGTCATTGACCATCGTGTAGATGTAGTGTCCTCCAACGCGGACATCGACCTCCACTTCCTCGCGCGGAGTGGAGGTATCGCGCGGGTGCCACCAGTCTGAGATGGCATCCGGATCTGTCCAGGCGTGCCAGACCTGTTGGGGAGTGGCATCTAAGTTTCGGATCATCGTAAAAGCTTGTGTCATGTCGGTCTTACTCATCGGGCTTCTCCTTGGTGAGATATTCTTCGAGTCGATCGAAGCGCTCGTTCCACGCGGTGTGTTGTTGCTCGACCCATGCTGCAACTTCGGCGAGGCTGTTGGGTGCTAGTGAACATTCGCTCCACTGTGCACGGCGATTTCGTTCTACCAGGCCCGCCTTCTCAAGTACTGCTAGATGCTGCGAGATGGCCGGTCGGCTCATGGGATAGTGTGTCGCGAGTTCACTGACCGTCAGTGGCCCTCCGCGCAAGCGATACAAAATATCTCTGCGCGTTGGATCAGCTAGCGCTGCGAAAGCTGAACTCAGGCGATCTTGCGTTGTCATGTAAGCGACCTCTTACGTAAGTGGTTGCTTGCATAATACTCATGTATGACGTGTATCACAGGACCTTCTTTGATGAGGGCGTGATACGATCCACAGAGGTGACATATAGCACTCAGAATATCGCCACGTGAGGGGCTGAAATTGGCGCAGACATCTACCGTTCATGCACCGCAACTTCAGGGGCTCATCGATGCCGTTGGCGCGCAGAATGTCGTAACCAATCCGGCGACGATAGACAACTACCGCTGGGACCGAGCCAACGATCCCAGTGCAGGTACGCCGGTTGCCGTCGTGCGCGCCACAAGTTCTGAAGATGTGCAGGCCACCATACGTTTCGCTGCAGCCCACGGCATGCCGGTTGTCACCCGGGGAGCAGGATCCGGGTTGTCCGGCGGCAGCTCCGCGGTCGACGGCGGCATCGTGGTGTCGATGGAGAATATGCGCGATATCAGTATCGATCCGCAGACCCGAACTGCCGTGGTTCAGTCGGGTGCGTTCAATGCCGAAGTCAAGGCTGCTGCAGCTGAGCATGGCCTGTGGTACCCGCCGGATCCTTCATCGTTTGAATTCTGCTCCATCGGCGGCAACGTTGCGACCAATGCCGGGGGACTGTGCTGCGTGAAATACGGGGTGACGGCCGACTATGTACTGGGCATGAAGGTGGTGCTTGCCGATGGCCGGGAAGTGAACCTGGGCGGCTCGCGACTCAAAGACGTTGCCGGTTTGAACTTGACACAACTCTTCGTCGGTAGTGAAGGCACGCTTGGTGTGATCACCGAGGTCACACTACGACTAGTACCCGCTCAGCGTCCGCCGACCACACTGGTTGCTACTTTTGCAACGCTCGATGATTCGACCAAAGCGGTGCTTGCGATCGCGTCAAGTATGCGCCCGTCGATGCTGGAATTCATGGACAACGCCACGATCAATGCCGTGGAGGATGCCACAGGGATGGAACTTGATCGCGACGCCGCTGCAATGTTGATCATCCAGTCCGATGAGCCAGCAGAGTACGCGGCACGAGAGATCGAAATGATGGAGGCTTCGTGTCATCAGCACGGCGCGACCGACGTATTCCATGCGTCCGACGTCGAAGAAGCCGAGGCCATCATTGTGGCCCGCCGCATGGCCATCCCCGCCGTTGAGCAAAAGGGCACGATTCTGTTGGAGGACGTCGGCGTCCCGCTGCCTCGGTTGGGCGATCTTGTCCGAGGAGTCCAGCAGATATCTCAAGACCGGGATGTGACGATTGCGGTGATTGCCCACGCCGGTGACGGAAACACCCATCCGCTGCTGGTGTTCGACCCGATGGACGACGAGCAGAAACAACGAGCACACCTGGCGTATGGTGACGTGATGGAGCTTGCTGTTCGGCTCGGCGGAACCATCACCGGTGAACACGGTGTGGGTCGACTCAAGCGGCCATGGTTGGTTGACTCGATTGGCGAGGATGCTCTGGAGCTGAATAATCGGATAAAGTCGGCGCTTGATCCGCACAACATCCTCAACCCCGGTGCCGTGTATGATCCCGCAGGCCTCACTGCCGATGAATAATCGCCCGTGATGGGGTTGCAGGCGGTGTGTGCAAGGCAGCAATACTTGTGATCGCCAGGATGATCGGGCTTTAGAGTAAGGGAGATACCCCAGTTCGGCGGGGATCGCGTTATGCTATCTGCCCGGTTCGAGAGGATTGATTTGTCGTCCCAGCTCAAGAGTTCAGGGACCACTCGCAGTGGTCTACCTCGATTTCTCGTGCCTGCTGCATGGATTTCGTGTGTTTTAAACGTTGTGATTATTGCAACGGGAGGAGCCGTGCGTCTTACCGGGTCGGGACTTGGCTGCTCCGAATGGCCACTGTGCACTCCTGGCTCACTCACGCCAACTGCCGAAACAGGCATTCACGGCATTATCGAATTTGCCAATAGAACGCTCAGCGGGCCCGTGCTGTTGGCAGCTGTTGTCGTACTGGTCCTGACCTGGCGTATCCGTTCCCAACGAAAAGACTTGTTTGGTCTCTCAATTGCTGTCACAGGTCTTGTGATTATTCAGGCTCTCGTTGGAGCTTTCGTCGTATGGGAAAGTCTCGCCACCGTCCTTGTGGGCTTTCACTATTCGGTTTCTATCGTGATTGTGTGCACAACTGCCGCATATCTTGTGCGTATGACTGAGCCGGCTGGCCCGCGAATTCCAGCCGTACCAAAAGTGTTTTGGGCTATTGCCGCAATCGCCGCTCTGGGCATCGTAATCATTGTTATCACAGGCGTGTTTACCACAGCTGCGGGCCCTCACTCGGGTGACGCAGATGTCGTGCGTGATGGATTCGATGCGACTGTGCTGAGCCATCTTCACGCCTGGCCCGGATACATTACCGGTATCATGTGCCTGGTGCTCCTTGTCTGGGCCAAGGCCAGCAATTTGCAGCCATACCGGTCGCTACTGGGCCTGGTGGTCTTACTGATGATCCAGATCGCAGTCGGCGTATACCAAGCACGTAGTGGACTTCCACCAATTGCTGTCGGTGTCCACATGGTGCTCGCTGCCCTCGTCGCGGCAATGACCAGTGTTATGGTGCTTCGGCTGAAAGAGCCGGCTCAAAAGCTCACTCCGAAGAATGAACTCGTTATCGAGCAGACGCCAGCCGAAGCTTAGCAGTTCGTGGTCTGGTGCGGTGGGATGCGTTATCTCGCTTACGGAAGGCGTGCTCTATTGCAAGACATTAGGCCTCAGGGTTTTGAAGCAAGCACCTGGGCGACCGTCGATGTATTTGACACGTAATTATGTACTTCCGGTGATAATAGCAGGAGACAGTGCGTTAGTCCCTCGTGAGCGCGAGTGGGATCTAGCGTCGAGGTAAATAAGGGCTCGTGGTGAGCAATACGGTTGCGTAAATCATTCACCGTTTTGATCTGAGCGTCGACGATGCTCCGCGAAGTTCCTTGTGGGTAAGCATTGTGTAAGTATGGCACCCAAATGCTTTTTTCCATGGCCTTCGTCGTTAGCTGACGCCAGAACCCAAACGAAAACTCAGCGATAACTTTGCCGGGAGACGCCCGGCCGTAGCCACAGCGTTTGATCGCGTCATCGACGTTCTTACGGGTAACGAAGTTGACGTCTGAGCCGCGTTTAATGCCCTTCACGTTTC
This sequence comes from Yaniella soli, assembly GCF_054782375.1. NCBI lineage: Bacteria > Bacillati > Actinomycetota > Actinomycetes > Micrococcales > Micrococcaceae > Yaniella > Yaniella soli. The sequence continues at coordinate 10,159 of NZ_BAAGSP010000005.1, read as the reverse complement.
GTGTACGCCAAATTGGCATGACGGCCGGAGATTCAGGATGAAGTAGCCAGTGATTCTGATGGGGCCAAACGGCGGAGATTGCAGCATCGTATGCGTTGCGGAGTGCAACTTCAAAATGTGCAATGTCGTGCATCAGTGTCTGACCAGCGTTAACATTTCACTCGTAAAGATCGAGCGCGCGTGCACGGTCACCGGCACATTCTTTGACATATCTTTGAAATCGAGCAGTGCCAAGCCACTTATCGATCCACGTATCAACCATAGGAACAGTATGCCAAAAACAGTGCCCCGGCGACATGGTCGAAACCAGCGGTCCACTCGGGGCTTACGTTTGTAATTGTACGTCAGGAGTTAGATCGTCACAACCACACAGAAATAACGCTTGTTAAAACGAATAAGTGAGCGCAATTTTCCCTGCTGGGCTTCAAGCAGATCCTCTAAATGAGGAGTTTTCATCGAGCATTGACGTTCCAAGATCGGGGGAGTGGAGGCCGTACCGGCTCCGTGAGGTTCCATTAGGTCCATAAGCCACCCGGCACGCGAGGTAGCCAACCTTTCAAACCTATGCGGACTGGTTCCGGCATTAGGGGGAGATGCGGAGCTTCACTGAATGTACCAGTGCAAAACACGGTTCCTCCGGGCACTAATATGGATGCGGTGAGCTGTGCGCTCATGACAAAGTTTTCCTATTAACGAAAGTGTGTCGTTCGTGTCCAAACCAGTAGTGCTCATCGCAGAAGAACTCTCCCCGGCCACCATGGATGCTCTTGGAACCGACTTCGAGATTCGTAACACCGATGGTTCCGACCGTGATCAGCTACTGCCAGCACTCGCTGACGCCGACGCTGTGCTGATTCGTTCAGCGACCACGATGGACGCCGAAGCAATCGGTGCGGCAAACAATCTCAAAGTGATCGCACGTGCCGGAGTCGGACTCGACAACGTCGACACACAAGCTGCTACCGAAGCCGGTGTCATGGTGGTCAACGCGCCAACATCGAACATCATCTCTGCAGCAGAACTCACCTGTGGACACATACTCTCCTCGGCACGCAATATTGCCCCGGCTAACGCCTCACTCAAAGACGGCCAGTGGAAACGCTCTGCCTATAAGGGTATTGAGCTCTACCAAAAAACCCTCGGCGTCATCGGCCTCGGCCGTATCGGTTCCCTGGTTGCCGAACGTATGAAATCCTTCGAAATGCACATCGCCGCCTACGACCCCTATGTCACCGCGGCGCGCGCACAGCAGCTCGGTGCCACGCTGCTCAGCCTCGATGAGCTGTTGGAAACCTCAGACTTCGTCACCATCCACATGCCCCGGACGCCAGAGACCTTGGGGATGATCTCCGATGAGCAATTCACAATGATGAAAGACTCGGCCTACGTCGTGAATGTGGCCCGCGGTGGACTCATTGATGAAGACGCTCTGGGCCGTGCCCTGGATGCCGGACAGATTGCTGGTGCGGGGATCGACGTGTTCGTTGAAGAACCAGCCAAAGACCTGCCATTTTTCAAACACGACTCCGCCACCGTGACGCCGCACCTGGGTGCTTCAACCGAAGAAGCCCAAGAAAAAGCCGGGGTCTCCGTGGCAAAATCTGTTCGCCTGGCATTAGCCGGTGAACTCGTCCCAGATGCCGTGAACGTGGCCGGGGGAGTGATCGACCCATATGTGCGGCCCGGCATTCCGCTGACCGAAAAACTTGGTCGCATCCTATCTGCCGTGATGAAGGGCGTTTCGGTTTCGGCCATCGAAGTCGTCGTCGCTGGCGAACTCGCCGAAAAGAACGTGGACTCGCTGAAACTTGCAGCACTGAAAGGGGTCTTCACCGACGTTGTTTCCGGACAGGTCTCCTATGTGAACGCCCCGGTACTGGCCGAAGGTCGTGGTATCGAAACCCGCTTGTCGACCACCTCGGATTCTCCACATTATCGCAACACCATCACCGTCAAAGCCGTCTCAGCCAATGGTCGAGAGTTCAATGTGACCGGCACCTTGACCGGACCACAGCAAGTTGAAAAACTTGTCGGTATTAACAACTACGAATTTGAAGTCGCCATCGCAGACCACATGCTCGTGTTGGAATACGAAGATCGTCCAGGCGTGATCGGTACCATGGGTATGCAACTGGGCGATCGCAGCATCAATATTGCCACCATGGATGTTGCCCTGCGCGCCGACGGTGCCAAAGCACTCGCCATCCTCACCCTGGACTCGGCGCTACCAGGTGGACTCATGGACCAGGTCGCAGATGCTATTCACGCAGAAAAGGCCGCCGAGGTTGATTTGGAGGAAACTGTCCGGTGAACACCTACTATCTGACAACGGCGATCGCCTACCCAAACGGCGAACCACACATTGGGCACGCGTACGAATACATTGCCACCGATGTGATGGCACGGTTCAAACGCCTTGACGGTTACGATGTGCGCTACCTAACCGGTACCGATGAGCACGGCCAAAAGATGCAGCAGACGGCTGTGGAACAGGGTCTCGCACCCCTGGAATTGGCCACCCGCAACGCTGCGGTCTTCCAGCAGATGGATGACGACGTACTCAACGTCTCCTACGACCGGTTCATCCGCACCACCGATACCGACCACGCTGCCTCAGCCCAAGAGATTTGGCGCCGCATGGAAGCCAACGGCGACATCTACTTGGACACCTACGCCGGCTGGTATTCGGTGCGTGATGAGCGCTTCTTCGCCGACGACGAGACCCACGTCAATGACGAAGGTGAGCGCATTGCCACCGAAACCGGCACCGAAGTGACCTGGACCGAAGAGGAATCATACTTTTTCCGGCTGTCCAACTACGCAGACAAACTGCTGGCACACTATGCGGCGAACCCGGAATTCATTGCCCCGACCACTCGTGCCAACGAAGTCATCCGCTTCGTGGAATCAGGGCTTGAAGATCTGTCGATCTCGCGCACCTCATTCGACTGGGGCATCCCGGTACCAGAACCGACCAACCCGGAACTAGCCACCGAGAAAAACCACGTCATGTACGTGTGGGTCGATGCGCTGACCAACTACATCACCGGTGCAGGCTTCCCCGATGAGCACAGCGAACTCAAACGCTTCTGGCCGGCAGATTTACACGTCATCGGGAAAGACATTTCGCGCTTCCACTGCATTTTCTGGCCCGCATTTTTGATGTCGGCGGGCATCGAACTGCCAAAACGCGTGATGATCCACGGATTTTTGAATAACGAAGGCGAAAAGATGTCCAAGTCGGTGGGCAACGTCGTCCACCCCTCAGACTGGGCTGACCGATACGGACTCGACACCGTGCGGTTCTTTTTGCTGCGTGAATTCCCCTTCGGTTCCGACGGGTCCTACTCCCACGACGGGGTCGTGCGCCGTAAGAACGCGGATCTATCGAATAACCTGGGCAACCTGGCCCAGCGTAGCCTGTCGATGGTCTACAAAAACCTCGACGCCCAGATACCCGCACCGGGGGAGCTGACAGCACAAGACGAACAGCTCCTTTCCGATGCTGCGTCACTATTGGAAACTTGGCGCACCCACTTCGAGACCCAAGACTTTTACCGGTCGCTCGTTGCCGCATGGAAAGTCCTCGACGATACCAACGGGTACTTCGCCGACCAGCAGCCATGGGTCCTACGGAAAACTGACGAGGCCCGGATGAAAACCGTGCTCTGGGTGACTCTAGAAGTCGTGCGTCGCATCGCAATACTCATCCAAGCCGTCATGCCGGAATCAGCGACGAAACTCCTGGACGCGCTCGGTGTGGAAGCATCTGCCGATGCCGGGGCCACGAACGCCTCTGGGTCCGGAGCACGCTCCTATGCCGCCTGGGACGAACAGCTTGCACCGGGAACACCGATCGATAAACCCACCCCGGTCTTCCCACGCCACGAAGAAGCAGACGAGTAAGAAGGTACGCATTGAGCAACAACGTATTAGATCTGGCACTCATCCCCGGCGACGGCATTGGCCCCGAAGTCACTGCCGAGGCCCTCAAAGTGCTCAAAGCAGCCATCGGTGCAGACCACGTTAAAACCACCGAATACGGTCTCGGAGCTGAGCACTGGCTATCCACCGGCGAAACCCTGCCCGATGAAACACTGGCAGCCATCCGTCAACACCAGGCCATCCTGTTCGGCGCCGTGGGTGCCGCCCCGAATGACACCCGCATTCCGTCCGGTCTACTCGAGCGCGAGATTCTGCTCAAACTGCGCTTTGCCTTCGACCACGCGGTAAACTTCCGCCCATCGGTGCTCTACCCGGGTGCCACGTCACCGCTCGCCAACCCCGGCGACATCGACTTTGTGGTCTTTAGAGAAGGCACCGAGGGGCTCTACGTGGGCAACGGTGGCTCCATGCGCGCCGGCACCGAATACGAGGTCGCCAACGAAACCTCGGTCAACACCGCCTATGGCGTCAAGCGCGTCGTGCGAGCTGCGTTCGAATACGCCCAGCAGCGCCAACGCAAACACGTGACCCTGCTGCACAAACACAATGTGCTCGTCCATGCCGGGCACCTGTGGAACCGCATCGTTGCAGAAGTTGGCGAAGAATTCCCAGACGTGACCCACGACTACCTGCACGTCGATGCCGCCATGATCTTCATGACCACGGATCCAAACCGCTTCGACGTGATCGTCACCGACAACATGTTTGGCGACATCGTCACCGACCTTGCCGCAGCAGTGACCGGCGGGATTGGGCTGGCGGCCTCGGGCAACTTGAATATCACCGGTACTGCACCATCCATGTATGAACCAGTCCACGGTTCGGCCCCGGATATCGCAGGCACCCAACAAGCCGACCCAACCGCAGCCATCCTCTCGGCTGCCATACTCTTAGAACAAGAAGGCTACGCAGAGGCAGCCCAAAAAGTACATACGGCAGTATGGGATGACCTGGCCGCACGAGGCGCCACAGCTCGCACCACCTCGCAGGTGGGCGACGCGATTGCAGCACAGGTCTAATGCGAAACAGCACGTGGAGGAAGGTCCATCATGGAATTTAGGTTTGAACCCAACCAACAGCGACTATCTGATGCGCAACGCGCCGACATCCTAGCTGCCCCCGGCTTCGGCCAGTACTTCACCGACCACATGGTCACCGTCGACTGGACGGCCGACCTCGACGGTCAAGCCAAAGCGTTTGAGGCCGGTGAATACCTGAAAATGGTAGGGGACTGGTCCGACGCCCGCGTGGAACCATACGGTCCACTGGCCATGAGCCCGGCCGCAGCCGTGCTGCATTACGCCCAAGAAATTTTCGAGGGCCTGAAAGCCTACCGTCACGAAGACGGATCGATCTGGACCTTCCGCCCATACTCCAACGCCTCACGCATGAACCGCTCGGCACACCGCATGGCGATGCCACAGCTGCCCGAGGACGTGTTCGTCAAAGCACTCGAAGAACTCATGGCACAAGACGGCGCATGGGTGCCCAACGGCGAAGGGCAGTCGCTGTATTTGCGTCCATTCATGATTGCGACCGAAGAATTCCTCGGTGTCCGTCCGGCCCGCAACTTTAACTTCCACGTGATCGCGTCACCGGCAGGCAACTACTTCGGTGGGGAACCAAAACCCGTGAGCATCTGGGTCTCGCGTGACTTCGCTCGCGCAGGCGAAGGCGGCACCGGCTCCGCGAAATTCGGGGGCAACTATGCCGCGTCACTGGCCGGGCAACTTCAGGGTGCCTCCCGCGGCCACGACCAGGTCATCTTCCTCGACCGCAGCCCCGATGATTCACTCGAAGAGCTCGGTGGCATGAACGTGTTCTTTGTGACCAAAGATAACAAACTCATGACCCCAAGACTCACCGGCACCATCTTGGAAGGCATCACCCGCGATTCCATCCTGCAATTGGGAGCAGAACAAGGCCTCGAAGTCGAAGAACGCCACATCACCTTTGATGAGTGGAAAGATGGCGTCGCCTCCGGTGACATCCAAGAAGTGTTTGCCTGTGGCACCGCCGCCGTGATCACCCCAATCGGCCGAGTCGCCGACGGCGAAGAAATCTACGACACCCCCTCCGAGGACTTCCCGGTCGCCAACGCGCTGCTGAAGCGCCTGGTCGGTATTCAAACCGGAGCCGAAGAAGACACCTACGGCTGGATGCACCGCCTAGCCTAAACGCGTTCGCAGAAAGAGGCTGACCTTGCGCATTGCACGCTTTGTACACCGCGAAGAATTTCATTACGGCGTCGTCCAAGATGACACCATCACCGTTTTAGCCAATGACCCGTTGTATGCCGGGATTGTGCCAACCAACGAAACGCTCAAACTCGACGACGTGCGTCTGGTGACGCCCGTGCTGCCGCGCTCCAAAGTGATCGGTGTGGGCCGGAACTGGCAAGCACACGCCGAAGAACTCGGCAACGAGGTGCCATCCACACCGTTACTGTTTTTCAAGCCCAACACCTCGGTGGTGGGGCCAGATGAACCAGTCCTGCTGCCCGACTGGACCGAAGAAGTCTCCTACGAGGCTGAACTGGCCGTCGTCATCGGACGCATCGCCAAGGATGTACCCGTGGAGCGCGTGGACGAAGTCATCTTCGGTTACACGGTCGGCAACGACCTCACCGCCCGGGATGTACAGCGTGCTGAAGATCAATGGGCCCGTGCCAAAGGCTTCGACGGCTCGTGCCCACTGGGGCCCTGGATCGAAACCGAACTGGAACCCGACGACGTGCAGATCCGTTCCTGGGTCGATGGAGAGCTGCGACAGGATGGCAACACCGCGGACATGATCTTTGACGTGCGCACACTGGTGTCCTATATCTCAGAAGCATTCACCCTGCTACCGGGTGACGTGATTCTCACCGGCACCCCGGCCGGCGTCGGCGCAGTCGAAGACGGCCAGATTGTCGAATGTGAGATTGACGGCATCGGCACCCTGTCAACCACGGTGCGGCGTCCAACCGTTGGCTAGGGGCTAGCAACACGGTCACGAGGACACTGCAGCGCAGTCACGGACGCTAGACTTGGTCACCATGAGCCAGCTTCGCAATCCCGACGATATCCCTGCAGTTTCTTCCGACGCCGAAGTGCGCGTGCGCTTCGCACCATCGCCAACCGGCACCCCGCACGTGGGCTTGATTCGCACCGCCCTGTTCAACTGGGGTTGGGCACGGCACACCGGCGGAAAAATGATCTTCCGCGTGGAAGACACCGACGCAAAACGCGACTCCGAAGAGTCCTACCTCCAACTGCTCGATGCCATGCAATGGATGGGCATCGACTGGGACGAAGGGGTCGAAGTCAGTGGACCGCACGAACCATACCGCCAATCCAAACGCGGTGAGATCTACCAAGACGTCATCCAAAAGCTCAAAGACGGTGGCTACATCTACCCGTCCTACACCACCGCTGAGGAAACCGAAGCACGTCACGCGGCCGCTGGTCGCGACCAGAAACTCGGCTACGACGGATACGACCGCAACCTAACCGACGAACAGATCGCAGCGTTTGAAGCAGAAGGCCGCAAACCCGTCTGGCGGCTGCGCATGCCAGACCACGACCTGGCGTTTACCGACACTGTGCGCGGTACCATCACCTTCAGTGCGGGCTCGGTCGCAGATTTCGTGGTCGTCCGCGCCGACGGATCACCGCTGTACACCCTGGTCAACCCCGTGGACGATGCGCTGATGGGCATCACCCACGTGTTACGCGGCGAAGACCTGCTGTCCTCCACACCACGCCAGATTGCGCTCTACCGTGCGCTATATGCCGTCGGTGTTGCCGACTTCCAACCAACCTTTGGTCACCTGCCATACGTGATGGGGGAGGGCAATAAGAAACTGTCAAAACGTGACCCACAGTCCAGCGTGTTCCACCACCGCGACAACGGGTTCATCCGCGAAGGCCTGCTGAACTATCTGGCCCTGCTGGGCTGGTCACTGTCAGCAGACGAAGACATCTTCACACCGGAGGAATTCGTTGAAAACTTCGACATTCATAACGTGCTCGCCAACCCAGCACGCTTTGATGAGAAGAAAGCCATCGCCATCAACGGCACACACATCCGCCGTCTGGACGCAGAAGATTTCCGCAACCGCTTGATTCCCTACCTGCAGGATCGCGACCTGGTCGGCGAAGAACTCACCGATCGAGAAGCGGAAATCCTTACCCAGGCAGCACCGCTGGTTCAGGAACGCGTGCACTTACTGGGGGAAGCCGCCGACATGCTGGCCTTCCTCTTCACCGAAACCATCGAAGTCGAACCGGCCGCCATGAAGGGCATGCCGCAAAACTTGGTCGAGGTCCTTGCCGCAGCAGAAAACGTGCTGTCGGATCTGGAAAGCTGGGAGCTGGAATCCATCGAGGCGGCACTGCGCACAGCACTGATCGATGAGCTGGAGCTGAAACCACGCCACGCCTTCGGACCGGTGCGCACCGCCGTATCGGGCCGCAAGGTGTCACCACCGCTGTTTGAATCACTGGTCATTATGGGACCGGAGAAAGCCTTGGAGCGCATCGCCAACTTTAAGGCAGCGCAATCCTAGTCCAAGCAGTCCTCTTTGATATCGATGACACCCTGATCAACCTCGCCGGGGCCCAGCACATTGCCTTCCGCACACAGCTGGCCGCCCAATGTGGTGACGGGGTGTCATCGCATCCTGCCTTCGATGTTGCGGCAGAAGCATTCGTGCACGACCCGAAAAACTTCTATAACGCCTATATCAACGGCAAGATGTCCTTTGCTGAACAACGCCTCGCCCGGGTGGGCGATGCGATGCGAATTCTCGAACTCGACGGTCAGCCCGCCGAAGAGCTCTGGGTCGTGGGCTACGAAGACGTCGTCTCCAGCAACTGGGCGCCCTTCGAGGATGTCTCACCGCTGCTGCAAGCACTTCAGGCCCGCGGCATTCCCTATGGTGCGGCAACCAATAATGTCACGGACTATCAGCGACTGAAACTTGAACAAGTTGGTCTGGCCTTCGATGTCGTGATCGGCACCGACGTCACCGGTAAGCCCAAACCGGATGCTTCCATGTTCCTGGAGGGCGCACGTCAGCTCGGGTCTCGTATCGAAAACACACTGATGATTGGTGACGACGTCATCAATGACGGGCTTGGCGCCCGGGACGCGGGACTCATCTCACTGCTGGTTGATCGTCAGGACACGCTCCACGCCCCGGATCAGGTGTTGACTGTTGGCTCGTTGGACGACGTCATGCAGCTGCCGAGACTATGGTCGAGCTGAGCTATGTCGAACCCGAGGTCGGGTACATCGCATGATTGACCGACGGTTATTGGTACTGCAAGCGTTGGCTGGAATACGGGACCGTCACCGCCACCGCCGAGGCCCTGAGCTACACGCCGTCCGCGGTATCGGCTCAATTGCGTAGTCTGGCCGAGCACCTCGGCGTGACGCTGCTGCGCACCGAAGGACGCCTTGTTCGGCTGACGCCGGCCGGCCGGCTGCTAGCGGATCGGGCTGCTGAACTCGCTCGGTTGTCCAATGAGATTCACGCAGACATTGCCCAGCGCGGCAACGCGGAACGATCGCTGCTTCGACTCTGCGGTTTCTCGACCCCAATGGCCGCACTGTTGCCCCGGTTGGCCAACAGCCTCCAGGAACGACACCCCTACCTCCAGGTCCGCATCGAGGAGGCTGATCCTCTGGGCTGTTTCCAGAAGCTGGTGACCGAGACGGCCGATCTCGCGGTCCTTGTGGTCAATGCCGAAGTGCCATCGGTCAACGACCCGCGGTTCGAACAGAGCCTGTTGGTCAAAGATCCCCTGGATCTGCTGGTGCATGAGGATTCGTCCATGGCAGCGATGGACTCGGTGGATTTTGCCACCTTGGCATCGGCAGCTTGGATCACCGACCGGGTTGGCAGCGCCAACTATCAGTTGTTTCTCACCACGTGCCTCTCGGCCGGATTCACCCCGAGTGTTGCCCATCATGCAAGTGACTGGGATGCGGCGGCTGCGTTAGTCATGTTAGGAGTGCGTATTTAGTAACGGCTGTCTGACGATCCAGTGACGACGGTCTGACGATCGGGTAACGCCGGTATGGGTATCCAGTAGCGGTGAGACTCCGCTGTGTGGTGTGCTCTATTTCACACACAACACGAGGTTGTGTGATCTTTGAAATAGGAGATTTCGATGACGGATTACCGTTTCGTGATGCGGCTGTTGATGCAGCAGTGGTCATTTCGACA